>JAJZYV010000044.1 GCA_021797955.1 Thermoplasmata archaeon | reverse complement strand
CGATGCCTCTGACGTTAAATCCAACATTGTCTCCTGGTTCTGCCTGGGGCAGTGATTCATGATGCATTTCCACTGATTTGACTTCCCCCTGCTTGTTTGCTGGCATAAATATAACTTTGTCTCCAGGTTTAATTAACCCGGTTTCAACCCTTCCCACTGGTACGGTTCCTATTCCAGTTATTGAATATACATCCTGAATAGGAAGTCTGAGGGGTTTATTTGTGGGTTTCTCTGGAACTTTAAGGGTTTCAAGAGCCTCTAGAAGAGTTAGACCGCTGTACCACTTCATATTCTCAGATTTCTTTATGATGTTGTCTCCCTTGTATCCACTTATGGGAATGATTGGGAAATTTCTGTATCCTACAGATGCCATAAATTTTTCTATTTCTCCCTTTACTTCCTGAAATCTCTTTTCTGAATAGGGTGGCTGAACTGAATCCATCTTGTTTGCAAGAACTATGATCTGTTGCACACCGAGGGTTTTTGCGAGAAATGCGTGTTCTCTTGTTTGGGCCATTATTCCTTCTCCTTCCCTTGCAGATACAACTAACATTGCAGCGTCAGCCTGACTAGTGCCGGTTATCATATTTTTAACAAAGTCTCTATGTCCTGGAGCATCAATTATAGTGAAATAATATTTGTCTGTCTCAAATTTTCTGTGTGAAAGATCAATTGTAACTCCTCTTTCTCTCTCTTCTTTGTACCTATCCATGACCCATGCAAACTCGAAAGTTGCCTTACCCTTCTCTTCTGCCTGCTTTCTGTAGTCATCGATAATGTGCTGTGGAATTTCTCCATGCTCAAATAGGAGTCTCCCTACCAGAGTTGATTTTCCATGATCTACGTGCCCTATGGTTACCAAATTTATATGTGGTTTTTGTCCTGCCATTTTTTCACCTATTACATTTTCTGAGTTTTACCGTTAAAGGTTCTTTTTTATTAAACTCTTCGACAGGGTAATTTGATAAGGTTATAATAGGTTTGCCGTCAACTACTTCGCCCTAAGGGATTTGAGCCTGCTGATGGTCTCCCTCGTCTACGTACAGATATCTTAATCGAATAGCTACGATTGACAGGTGGACTGGAACCCAATTCTAGATGTTGAGGGAAGCAATAAAGCCTGATTCGCCTCTAATACTACCATATATCATTTGAAAAGAGTAAGTGTGACTCTGTTCCTTTTGTTCATGATATGGAATATAGTGCATTCTTCTCAGATAATTCCTAGGTTAATAGCTATCCTTTGAGAGACAGATTTTTTAGCTTGATATTCAGTGAATGCCCTGAGTGGGCGGAATGTTCTATGTTTGTATATTTACCTGATTTATTTTTTATAGAATGTCCGAATCCTGATGAACTCTGAACTTTCAATGAGGATGATGAAAGGGGTTCCTTTAGCATTGCTTAAGATCTGCTTCAATATTTTAGCGAAACCTTTAATTTCAATTCGGTTATTTCGGAGGGCTTAAAAGTATAACCTTTAGAGGGATTTAATGGCAGGAGAGAGAACTCAGAAAAGAACCAAGGACAAGTGGAAGGAAAAGAAGTGGTACAGAATAATGGCTCCCAGTCAACTTGGTGGTAAAGAAATAGCAATGACAGTAGGAAGTAACCCTGATGAAGTTAAAGGGAGAGTAGTAGAAATACCAGTTTCAGACTTTTCTGGAAATTTTAAAAAGTCGAACGCGAAATTGAAATTTAGAGTTATAGATACCGTTGGAACTAAGTGCAGCACACTATTTGTTGGGCACTCTGTAAATGATGACTACATAAGGAGAATGGTTCGAAGGAAGAAAGAAAGAATAGACATCGTAAGGGAAGTCAAAACTACCGACAATTATGAATTTGTCTTGAAGATTACAGCGATTACAGACAATAAACTCACTTCCAATAAGAGTATTGAACTAAGGGCAAAGATAACTGAAATAGTGGATGAGAGGACTAAGAACATGGATTATTTCGAATTTGCGAGATTTGTTATTGAAGACGAATCGGTAAATGAAATACTTGCAGGAGTTAAAGATATATATCCTCTGAAGAAGTTAGAAATAAGAAAATCTGAACTTTTAAGCACGGGTGAAAAGTATAACTTCTCCGTTCCAGACGAACCAGTAGAAGAGGTTCCCGCCCAATAATCAGGTTTTTATTGAATTCACTAGCTGCCGGGGTGGCTTAGTAGGTGGAGCGCCGGACTCATAAGAGTAAAATCTGAGAAATCCGGAGGTCTCGGGTTCGATCCCCGATCCCGGCATTCGTTCAACATTTCAATGATCATCGGTAAAGCTTAACCGATTTTTTCAGGAGTACTATAGGATCATTAATATTCATTAAGCCAGTATTCCTCTTTGGAAAAACTTCTATGATCTTCTTTTTCTGATGAACATCACGATTCCCGTTGTTATTGCTAATCCGGATATACCTATTACTAGGAAAACTGAATCGTTAAGATTGAATACACCTCTCTTTTGACTTTTGAAAAATAACAGTTGTACCGAAATATTTTTTCCTTCAACTTTGAAATTTCCATATAGAATAGTTGTATTTTTCTGACATTCTTTGTAAACGGAATAAGTGTATGTTCCATTAGAAATGAGAAATGTGTAAGACGTTCCCTGTATTTTTCCTGAATCGAGTCCGTTTGAAATTGTTACATACCATACAGCGTTAGAGGTTAACCCACTTTCAGTAAATTCAACATTATAATTTAGAGGAATGTACCTTTGGGTTTCAATAATGCTAATGGTGCCATCTAAGGTGTTTGAAACATAGATATTATTACTATCGGCATTAAAAGCAATTCCAAATGGACTCTTACTCACATTAATTGTCTTTACAACATGGTTGTTTTCCCCATTGACCACGGAAACATCGTTAGAATTGGTGTTTACCACATAAAGGAAACCGTTTCTATTATCATAGGTAATCTCCCTTGGGGATGACCCCACATTAATTTTTCCAATAACGCTGCCAGATTTTACGTTTATTACTGAAACACTCTTTGCGTAGAAGTCTGTGACATACAGATATCCGTTTTCGTTATCATATACCATTCTATCTGGACTTTCACGTACTTTAATATTTCCAACAACTTTGTTAGTTGTTGAATTTATCACGGAAACATTGTTTGAAAGTGCGTTGGCGATGTATACATCTCCATTGTTTTGATCTATTGCGATTCCCCTTGGATGTTGACCGACGGTAATTGTCTTTATCACACTGTTTTTTGATCCGTTTATGACCGAGACGTTACTGGAACCAAAGTTGGACACGTATATGTATTTGTTTATCGGATCATATAAAATTCCAACTGGACCTAACCCAACAGTTATGGCACCTGTTACCCTGTTAGTTGTTGAATTTATCACGGAAACATTGTTTGAAAGTGCATTAGCGATGTATACATTTCCATTGTTTTGGTCTACTGCAACTCCGTAGGGAAGCCTGCCAACTTTAACTGATGCTTTTACCTCGTTAGTTGTTGTGTTAATTACCGACACACTATTATATTCACAATCCGATACATACAGATTTCCATTCAAATTATCAACTGCCATTTCATAGGGGTACTGTGCTTTCATATCTACAGTTTTTATTACCCTATTTGTTGAGCCATTTATAATTGAAAAATTGTGCGAACTGGAGGTTGATACAAAAATGTATCCATTCGCTGAATCTACTCCAATTCCATCAGGCCCATTGCCAACTTTGATTGAACTTACAACTTCTCCGGTTGAAGAGTTAATTACTGATACGAACCCCGAACCGTGGTCAGCCACATAAACGCATCCATTCATACTGTTAACAGATATTGCGTCAGGAAGACACTTCACTGAAATTGTCTCTATGACACTGTTGTTTTTGGAATTTATCACGGAAACATTGTTTGAACAGAAATTGGTAACATACAGGTATCCATTGTTCTTATCAAATGCAATACTATTTGGGTTACAGCCAACAGAAAGCGTATCCATGACATTTCCTGTTGTTGAATTTATTGCGGATACAATGTCCGTATTGTAATTAGTCACATAAACGCATCCATTCATACTGTCTACAGCAATTCCACTTTGACACCCGGTTAAATTGATTGTCTTGATCACACTGTTAGTTTTTCCGCATATTACTGTAATACTACTTGCAGCATTATTATATAAAGGACTATTGAGTGCATACAAAAGGTTATTCTTATTGTCCAGTGCAATCTTGTCTTGAGCGGAACTCACTTGAATATTATAAATTATCTTGTCAGTTGATGTGTTTAAAACAGATACTTTAGTGCTTGAATCGGTTACATATAAATATCCATTAAAAGGATCAAATAACAAAGTCTCTGGGTGTAGACCAACAGTTATCGACTTTAATATTACCCCGGTTGAAGAGTTAATTACGAATATGTTGTCGCTTCCCCAATTTGCAATATAAACAAAACCTGTCTGAGGATCAAAGACAACGCTCTTAAGGGAGAAACAATCCACCGGATTGATAAAATTCCCATTGATTAGAGATTTGTTGACAAGATCAAGAGTGCATTTCACGTATCCAGCACTTTTGTTTATATTGTGGTTGGAACTTGATTCTTGCATTGACCTAATTCCTTGACTTCTAAATTGATGAATACTGTTTTGCAACTCCATCACAGAAAAAGGAGTTGCTAATAATAATATCAGAATTACCACAACAGAAACTTTCCCCAATACTGTTTTCACGAATCTCTAACTTTAATTATCTTATTATCTCTTTTGATTCTCTTTAACACATAAGGATCACCTGGGCTAAATGAGGCTTATTAAACTTTGACCCATTGTGCTTATAAGTTCCTTGACAAGTTCATTTAACTCATTTTATGTAATCAATAGAAAGTTTGAGACTCACCAGCAAAAAGCTGGATAGAATCCTATTTGATAATTCGATTGTGGTTTTGCTTTTTAATCTCACTTGCGGTTTCCAAGGAAAGTTCTGTATTTATCTCTTGGAGTTCGTGGACAATTATGGGAATGTCTTCCTTTGGTCTATTTTGGCTCATTTTCCATTTTGCTTCCAATAAGTCCACCTTTATTTGAAACGCAACAATTTGGTCTACCATTTTTTGATAGTATAATTCTTTCTCTTTTCCCCGGGATGTCCACTCCTGATCAAACTTTCTGCTTAGATCAACAAGGAGTTTCTCTGTTTGCACCCTGGATAAAATCTTAAAGATTCCAGTTGCTTTAACAACTGCATAATTCCATGTTGGAACAGAGCTTTCATCCTTGTACCACCTTGGGGATATATAATGGTGAGGTCCAAGAAAAAGAATTGACACTGGATGATCCCTGCTTTTCTCCCACTGATTATTTTCGATTGCAAGATGTCCTCTTAGTACAATATCATCACTATTCTTGCCCACTAATATTGGGATGTGTGAGTTCATAACCTCCTCACCGTTTGCTGTTAGAAGTATGCCGAAACTATTCTTTTCCATGAAATCCAGAATAAATTTCTCATCTTTTACACTGAAATATTTTGGAATGTACATAACTCAAAGAGTGAATTTAAAATATTATCTTTTTCTTTTAATTTCTCTAAATCGACTTGAAATTATCCTCTTTGAATCTTTTCTGGTATCCAGTTATGAGTTTACGAAATAGTAACAATAGGGCTGTTGCAAGAAATCCTGGAAAAGTCACGTATATCCAAAAGATAGAATGGCTTGGTATTATTGGAAGGAAGTATCCTCCTAACATAGGACCAATAGATCTCCCAGCTGAACAAAATGCGTTGTAAAGACCGATATTTGCCCCAATTCTTTCCTTCCGTGATATGCTGGCCACTATGGAGTACCCTGTTGGGAATGCGAGATTTTCTCCAACGGTGAAAATTCCGGTAGAGATTAGCATCTGTGTTAGATTGAAATCTAATCCATAACTAGCAAAACCAAGTGTATAGATCAGTGTCCCAATGACTAGGGATGTGTACTCCCCTATTCTAAGTGAGATTCTATAAAAAATAGGCTGTGTAAGGGCAACAAGAATTCCATTGGCCATGTAAACAATGCCGATCTCATAATAATTTCCAGAAAAAATTCCATCAGAATAGATAGATAATGAGATGGTTTCTTGTGCCTGAACCATAAAAACAAACATTGCGCAGATTGAAATCACCAGCAGTGCAGCGTTATTCTTATTGAATTTGATCGAAGAGGTTTTCCTGAAACTTTTAGTCTCACTTGCCATTATTGCTATTAGGAAAGAGATTATCGAAGCAACAATGAAAAAGGTGAATATCCCCGTAAATCCATATAATGAAAGCAGGAATCCGCCAATTGCTGGTCCGAATCCCCATCCAAGATTATTTCCAACCCGCATTATTGAAAAACCCTTCAATTGAACTGAACTTGATGTGGAAACCAGTGCGTTTGAAGATGGTGCCTGTAACCCATTTAGGATCATTATTATCCCGAATGCTACGGGAAACAGCAAAGGAGAACTATTTATTTCCCTGAGCCCACCCAGCACCAAGCTCATAACCAATATAGAGAATAGAAATGTAGTGAATACTTTCTTGTGCCCTACTTTATCACCAAGAATCCCGCCTCCATACTGAGAAAACGATGAGAGAATCCCACCAAACATGAAAACTATGGAAGCGGCGAACGTAGATAGTCCAAGCATCTTGGTCATATAGATGGAACTGTATATCCATATTGAAGAATATCCAAGTCCCCTGATTGCAGATGAGATAGCAACTACCTTTACATTGTCCATTAAGGATTTGCTATTTAATTCTAATATATAGAGAAAATGTTAAAAATTCTGGTAATGAACGAAACTAAAGAATGGATGAAAATACTGAGATGGTTTCAGTTCGTTCTACACCCTTAATCTGCCTCAATCTTTCCAATACGAAATTGCCAATTTCCTCAGTTGAATCCCCCCTCACTTTTATTATCAAGTCCCATTGCCCAGCGACTATACTGACTTCATAAACTTCCTTGAAAGTCGAAATTTCCTTTGCCATGTTTTTTTGAGTTGTGCCGGATTTAGGATCGAAGGATACGAAAACATAGGCAATCGCCCCTAAGTTTATTTGAGAATAATCTGGAATTGCTGAAAATCCCCTGATAATCCCTTCATCAACCATGTTCTTTATTCTTTCATACACTGTGATCCTGGGTATATCAAGCTTCCTTGAGATATCGGCAATCTTATCCCTCCCCCTTTCAATTAAGTATTCCAGAATCCTCCTATCCTTCTCATCCATGATACCGTATAACAAATATCTATTTAAGTTTTTCAAAACGTCAGTTATAAAAGACAAAAAAGGAAATTATGAAACAAAATGTCTAGAAAAGTAGACTTAATGTTATTAATGCAAGCACAATTCTTACCTTATGCAAGAAACAATAGCATACGATTTGAGAGAGCATTTGAATGGCGAGAAATTGAGAGTCGCAATGAAAATTAACACTCTTGTTAGAAAGAGAATGGCAGAAGTTTTACGAAAAAGGGACTTTCTGGAAATTCCTCCTGTAATTTTCTCTTCAGTTACTGATCCCCTAAACCACCCTGTTTATGATCCAACTTTCAGTTATGAGGGAAACCAATATTCGCTGACTAAGAGTATGATTTTCCATAAGCAGATGCTAGTACAATCCATTCCGAAAATTTTCACATTTTCCCCTAATGTAAGACTGGAAACTGCAGATAAAGCCAAAACAGGGAGGCATCTATTGGAATTTACTCAACTTGATCTAGAAGTCCTGAACGCATCAAGGGAAGATGTTATGAAAATTGGAGAAGAACTTGTGACTGAGACTATTAAGTACATAAAGGAAGAGGCCTCTGAAGACCTGTCTAAGTTAGGCAGAGTTTTAAGAACACCTACCACTCCTTTCAAGCAATTTAGATTCTTAGATGCACTGGAAGAATATGGGCCAGGTTTTGAACAGAAGCTTTCTGAAATCGAAAAGGATCCATTCTGGATAATTGATATTCCACTTAAGGAAAGGGAATTTTATGACAGGGAAAAGGATGATGAGAAGGGTGTTCTAAGAGATATGGATTTATTTTACCCTGAGGGTTTCAATGAGGCTATTTCAGGCGGTGAGAGGGAGTTCAAAATAGAGAGGATTAAGGAAAGAATACTTGCTAAAGATCAGACTTTTGAGCAATTTAAATGGTTTCTTCAGTTTGCGGAAGGAGGTCTTGAACTTTCCTCCGGATTTGGGATAGGAATAGAAAGATTTATTCGATATATATGCGGATTCGAGAAAATTGAGGATGCCCATCCATTCCCAAAAATACCGGGTAAATTCTCGATCTAATTTTTATTCAGCATTTTGGACGGTGAGACTTCTTCCTGACTTGAGTGCCTTTTCGATGCTAATTCCAGTTTCACTGTCGACCTTGATTCTTATGATACCCTTGCTGGAAGTTCTTCCCTGGAGAATCATTAAATCATCAATGTAAAGATTGACTAACCTGTTTTCACTCCCGCAGTGCAGGTATATTATCCGGTTTTTAATCTCAATTCCCGGTTCAACTCCTTCGCTTGAGTCCCTGGTCACAACATCTATGTGAATCCCAAGTTTCTTTTCAATATCGTCTATTCTTGATCCTTTTTTTCCGATGATTCTGGCCCTTGATTCCTGTGGAATGAAAACCCTGACCCGATTCTTTCCTTTAGCCTCCACAATAAGATCATCAATTCCCGTGTAAGATGAAAGACGTTCTTTAATGTATTTCAAGTCCAAATTTTTCAATTCTGGACTCTGGGAAATTTCTTCAAGTGGAACAACCATAATCTGCTCCCCAAAGGAATAAATTTCATAAAGTTCCCTATTGCTTATACTATCCTTAACCTGAATTACTGGCCTCGCCAGATCATCCTGTACCATACCTGCCGGAACTTTGACTGTGTGGGACAAACTTAGGTAAGCAGATATCCTACCATCCTTTACATAAAGAATGGTATCTATGACTTGCGGAATTAAACCCAATTCTATCCTTCCTATGAATCTATGAATTGCATCAACCGGTCTTGTAGCATGGACTACGCCAATCATTCCCACACCAGCCAGCCTTAAGTCGGAAAATACCCTAAAATCTGACGTCACTCGCATTTCATCAAAAACTGTATAGTCATTCCTGACAAGAAGAAGCACGTCCCCAGTCTTTTCCATGGAACTATCTATGGCGGTATATTGAGTGATTTCGCTGCTTACCTGCAAATCCCTTGGTTTTTCCATCGTTTTAACGATTTTGCCCTTTTCATTTATTCTGTCTGCAAGTGCCTGCACGAATGTACTCTTTCCTGCTCCGGGACTTCCTGCTACAAGAATGCCAGCG
>JAJZYV010000043.1 GCA_021797955.1 Thermoplasmata archaeon | reverse complement strand
ATCCATGCTTATATTGTGTAGTACGATCCTTTAGTTTATTCCTGTTTCCTGAATCTTTCAGGTATTTCAAATGGTTTATTGTGATGCCATACAGACCATATTATATGGCACTGTTTCCTTGATGCTGCAACAAGTGCCTTCTTCTTTGGCATTCCACCTTCTATCTTACGATGGTAGAATTCTGATATGACCGGGTTTCCTCTGACTGCTGCAAGGGTGCTTTGATATAGTGCTGATCTTAGTGATGAATCTCCTCTTTTTGATATTGCCTTTTGAGCTCTCTGCTTTCCACTCTCTTTAATGACAGGATCAATACCTGCAAATGCAACAAGCTTCTCTGCATTCTCAAAACGATTGATGTCGCATATCTTTCCTATGATAACAGATCCTGTTATTGGACCTATACCGGGAATGCTCATTATGACATGATTTTCAATTACCGGATCAGATTTCATTGCCTTCTCAAGACTTTCCTTTTCTTCCATCAATACTTTCAGTATTCTGTTCAGTGAGGATATCTCAATCCTCAGTGATCTTTCCAAAGCGAGATTTGCAGGAGAATCCAAAGCAATCTTCATGATTTTCTCATATCTTCTCTTGGAAACATATTTCAGAATGTCTTTCTGATCAGCTGAAATGAAATCTCCGGGTGTTACATATTTGTTTAACATGTTAACAGAATCCTCATTCATATCAATTGCATTTGATAATCCAGGAAATATCATGTCTAGTGCTCTTATGAGATTGTTCTTTGAGGTTCTTATCTTATCCGTAACAATACTGTAAACGGTTATGAGCTCCCTGAGATTCATTAAATTCTCAGGTACAGTAAACGTTTCCTTTTCTTCCCTTATCATGAGATATCTGGCGATTGATTCCGCATCTATGGTATCATTGGTTGTCTTTCTTATCCGTGATTTCTTCATGCCTCTCACCTCAAGACCGTTGAGAATACGTACCTGGAATCCGTATGTTCTCAGGTGGTTGTATAACGGAATATGATATATTCCGGTGCTTTCCATACCAATCTTCATCATTGTACTGGTAGATTTCAGTGTTCTGATCAGATCAGACAGTTCTTTGAATATTTCATTTTTATTCTCCCTATTGCTTCCCCTGCATAAAATATTGAGGGTGTCATCCATTGCGCAGTAATCGAATTTATCCTTGGCCATATCTATTCCCACATATACTTTCATTTCATCACCAGTCAGTTTCCCTCCCAATCTCTTCCATTCACCACAGACTTGTCTCTTATCCGCAGATATTCTGCAACATCCCATCCGGGTACTAAATGAAAGAAGGGAGACGCAAGCTGAGCCACGAGGATTTATCCTCAAGATCAAGAACGCGTATCCCTGACCAGTTCATGGAATCAGAACTGGCTAAAAAGAATATACAAGATCACGTAGAGTTTCTTCCATACTCCATCAATCTCCATACGACCGAAATCTCCAAAGTCAACCTGTGCCTGTCTTCCCGGTTCTGTTTCATATCTGATCACCGCATTGATGGCACGATCCTTTCTCAGAGTACTGCAATAATACTTGAGGGTGGAATATCCTCCGGTATATCCCTTCTTCCTGATCTCTTCAAGAATCCTTACAGCTGAGAGATTGTATCTGTCTATCCTGTCCTTTATGTGTGTTTTATAAGGTTCAAGTATGGATACTCTGTTCTTTCTGTCATATTCCACGGGTCTCTTCACTTTCAAATACTTCCTTACTGTTGGCCTGCTTATTCCCATCTCCTTTGAAATGTCGCTTATGGACATTCCCTTGTCACGTTTTTCTCTAATCAAATACCACACCTCCGCGTCGAACAGCTAAATCACCACTTCCATAATAGAAAGTGGAAAGAATTAGTTGGCGATTTTGGAAACTTTTACTTTGGCGTTTTTGGAAAATATTCAATTGGCGTTGACACCTGAAAGAAGATGAGATTGAAGGATTCCTAGAAAGAACGGTAACACCAATTGGTACATCCGGAAAGGCAGATGTTCCAAGAAGGTACATTGGGCAGAGAGTTTACGTTATAATCACGAAGAATCCTGGAACTGTACACGAAAAGGGTAAAAAAGAATAGTGTCCCACACTCCTTATTACAGGATATTAAAACTCCTGAAGAATAAGAAGATCAACAACAGAATAAGCGTGAAAGATGTTCTCCTCCAGTTATCAAAGATATACCTGACAGACGTTGGAGAAAGAACCATAATGGCAGAAATTCCGAAGAAGGTTAGGGAGCTTGCAGAAATTCTCGATCTTAAACCGGAACTGTTCCCTAAAAAGGTTCCGAGTTAAGGATGAAATATAACTTGAAAGATCACCTGAACTTCGGATTCAATAGTGGTTTATAGAAGACTTTCCTGTAAAGTCTAAGTTCCAGACTTATGGCAATGATTTCCATGACTATAATTATAAGAAATAGATATATAACATACATATAATAATATGGTAAATAATTTCCCCCTATCGCAGATAGATTGAATATTGAGTCATCGATGTTAAACACCTGAAGACCCAATATGAGGGCATCTACGAACAGGCATGAAACTATATATGAAATTCTAAAAAAGTCAGAAAAAACATAAAGGAATAGTTCCTTCCTCGTAAGATCCTTTGATGATATGTCTTTGACGACTTTAGACCGCTTTTGTTCCTTAGTTAGCAGTTGGATAGACTTTGGATCTTTCAATCACATCTTCCCCACTATTGGTTTTTCCCTCTTTCTCCCAATAGTTGTAGTCATATACGAGACAAGAAACAAAGTGACCCTTTCTAACCTCCTTCAGCTGAGGGACAGATGGCTCAAGCATTTTAAGTGCTATGGTATTTGGTTCTTCTCCCGGTACCACTTCAGTTATGGCGCTAAACTTTACACCCTTTGGTCTGGACGCTTCCTTCTCTATCAACGCTTTTAATCCTCTAATTACTTCTTCCATATCATATTTGGAGTTTTCCTCTATGACCAGTTCCAAAGTATTTTCCCTCTCATCACTGAGAATTTCAGCAAAGTTTGGTAAAGATTGAACCTCCTGATTTCTATATGGATCAAGCATCAACTTTAAGGCTTCTCCCATATCCCTAGAAGACCAGCCACAGTTTCTCATTGCCACCTGGCATCTTGAATGAAAATAACAACCCTTGGGTGGGTTGGCCGGACTTGGGATTTCCCCTTCCAGAACTATTCTCTCCCTCTTTATGTTTGGTTCAGGAATGGGAATGGCTGACATTAGCGCCTTTGTGTACGGATGTAGCATATCTGTAAATAGAGCTTCAGTTTCTGCCAGTTCTACCATTTTACCGAGATACATAACACCTACCCTATCCGACATCATCCTGATGACGCTCAGATGATGACTTATGAAGATATATGTCATGTTTCTGGACTTTTGTAGTTCCTTTAATATGTTCAGGATCTGTGCCTGCACAGATACATCCAGAGCTGATGTTGGCTCATCCAGAACAAGTAGCTTAGGTTCAATGCTGATTGCCCTGGCTATAACGAGCCTCTGTCTTTGCCCTCCGCTGAATTCGTGTGGGAATCTGTACAGGTGATCTTCGCTCAGGCCAATTTCCATGATCAGGCTTAAAGCCTTATCCTGAATTTGCTCCGTTGTCATATCTGTTAAAAGTTGCATAGGTTCTGCAATTGAATTCTTGATCAGTTTTCTTGGATCCAGAGAACTGAAAGGGTCCTGGAAAACAGGTTGCATTATCTTTCTGTATTCCTTCAATTTTCTCCCGCTGATCTGTGTAAGTGAATATTTTTTTCTAAATTGATGAAGGTCGGATTTAAGATGAGATAATTCCTGCTTATCGATCTCCCCGGTTTCCTCAGATATCTGGCTTATTTTTCTTTCCAATGCCTGTATCTCCTTGAGGTCTTCCTCAGGTATGTCCAGATAAACATCCCCATCAGTTGGCTCAATAAGATTAAGGATTGCTCTTCCCAGAGTTGTCTTTCCACAACCGGTTTCCCCCACAATACCAAGAGTTTCTCCTTCTTTTACCTCGAAATTAATGTCGTCTACTGCCTTCACAAAGTTTTTTGATTTTCTTACAATTCCAGCAAGTTCGAAGTATTTCTTTAAATGAGATACATATAGTATTGTCCTAGGTTCGTCATAATTCATCATGCGACATCATCCTCTGATTCGTTGGAATACAGGAAACACGCCACCTTGTGATTCTCTGCGACTTCAGTAAGCTTTGGTTTCTTCAGAGAGCAAATATCCATCGCAAATTTGCATCTTGGATGGAATCTACACCCTGATGGCGGTGTTATCAAATTTGGAACGTTGCCCGGTATTGTCTCAAACTTCAGTTCTTTTTCTCTTTTTTTGTCCGCCCTAGGAAGTGAATTCATCAAACCAACGGTGTATGGATGCTTTGGATCATTGAATATCTCCTCCGTTGTTGTCTCTTCAACAATGTTCCCAGCGTACATTACCCCTACCTTATCGCACATTTCTGCTATTACTGCCAGATCGTGTGTAATAAATAGAACTGACATTCCCATAACTTTGTTTAATTCTCCTATTAGTTCAAGTATCTGTGCCTGAGTTGTCACGTCCAACGCTGTAGTTGGTTCGTCCGCAATTAACATTTTTGGATTGGATGCAAGCGCCATGGCAATCATTGCCCTCTGCTGCATACCGCCGCTCAATTCATGAGGATACTCATCAATTACCACTTCAGGTCCGGCCAAATTAACAAGTGTCAGCAGTTCCAATACCCTCCTTCTTGCTTCCTTGTGAAATATTCCTAGAACTCTATTGCTGAAGAATCTCATTTGGAGCCTTAATTTGAAGTACTTCTTCTTTGACATTGCTCTGTAAGCCCTTATCTTAGCTTTTACCTCCTGAGCATGTTTTATTTCACCCATCCTTTCGAACTGAATCTGATTAAGTGTTAATTCAAAGATTTTCTTTTCAATAGTATAATAGTTTCTTATTTCCTTTATCCTGTCAATATTAATTTCCCTTTGGTTTTCTTCAATCATACGTGCTATTTGTTCAGCAACATATTTCTGATCTGTGACGTGATCCAGAAGAGATGTTATGGAAGCCTCCAGATCCGGGATTCCAAAATTTCTGGTCCATTGATTAATGATCTTTTTTCTTGCCGAATAATCATTTATCTCCGTGAGTTGGTCAAGCAGTTGGTCAACATCGGTTGTTTTCATCGTTTCCCTTTTGATAATGGAATCTGCCATTCCAATTATGTTATGGAGCATAATTGCCTCAGAAATCTGATTTCCAATTGTGATGGTAGGATTCAGTGCAAGAAAAGGCTCTTGGAAAATCATTGATATCTTGTTTCCCCTGATTTTAGAGAGTATGAAATTATGCCTCTTTATGGCGCCCTTGTTCCTTTTAATCTTGACATCTGTCTCAGATCTGATCCTTATCTTCGCAAGAGACTTCAGATCCGAGAGAATGTTAAAATTATCAATAAATATCTCACCTTCAAGAATTCTTCCAGGAGGATCTGGTATAAGGTCCATTATTGATGTTGAAGTAACACTCTTACCGCAACCACTTTCTCCTACAAGCCCATAGACTTCTCCGGGGTGTATTTTAAAGGAGACATGCTCTAGTGCTTTAACTATTCCCTTTGACGTGAAAAACCTTGTAACCAGATTGTTAACTTCGATATATGGAACTCTGTCCTGTTCTGTTTTAATTTCTTCCTTTGTAATCATATATTTATCTCCTCAATTTGGGGTCTAAAACATCTCTTAATCCATCTCCAAATAAATTTATTGAAATCGTAAATATGAGTAGAAACATTGCCGGTATAACTGGGGCATACCAGCCAGGAAGAAGCAAAAATCCATCTGAGTTGCTAATCATAGAACCAAGCTCGGGTGTGTATGCAGTTAAATGCAGAAAGCTCAGGGGAAGGAAAGCCAGAGTTGCAAACAGCAATATGACACTTCCTATATCAAGTGAAACCTGAACGAATACCGGGGAAAGAACATTTGGAATCACATGGACAATGACATTTCTTACCCTTGATGATCCAGATGCGGTTGAGGCTTCTATGAATTTCTGAGACTTGACTGAAAGAGTTATGCTTCTCGTCAATCTTGCATAAGTGGGCCACCATATTACAATCAGCGAAACTGATATTATTGTCAATGGTGGAACTGTAATACTGTCAGCAGCAAAAACCTGATTCAATACTGTAACCATGATTATGGCAAATATTAGAAAGGGTATGCTGAAGAAAATATCCGTAATCCTCATTACCACTTCATCAACTAGTTTACCAAAATATCCGGAAAATGTTCCTATAAATATACCAATTACGGCTCCTGATATTACTACTATAGCAGAATCCCATATATCATTGTATAGAGCAGCCAACATCGCTGGAAGTATTGGAATTTGGGCATATGTCGTTCCGAGAAAATAATACCATCCCTTTGAAAAAGTTGGGGGGGTCGGTTGGTAAGCAGCACCAGGATGAGGGCCAGTAAATCTAAGTAAAGTTGTTACCGCTCCTGGTCCTACACCCAAGTATTGAGGATAAACTACATCCAATATTGCAAAGAACAGGTAAAATGATGTTATCATAAGTCCTGTCAAAGCGAGCTTGTTTTTTACCAAAAGCTTCAGAGTATCCTTAAGTTCTTCTAACCTCGGATTCCTCTTCTTTTCTGTCTTATTTGCGCCGGGGATCATATTTACTGTTTCCAACTTTTATCACCTCAATATCTAATTCTCGGGTCCATCAATGCGTATATAACATCAACAATTAAATTTGCCAAAACGAGTACTATTCCAAAGAACAATGTAGTTCCAAGTATTCCAAAGAACTGGATATATCCGCCTGTAACGGTCGATAAAGCAAATCTCCCCAAGCCATTTAAATCATAAACCTCCTCAATAACCACGACTCCTCCAAGGAGACCTGAAAATACTAGTCCAAATACTGTTATTGAAGGAAGAAGGGCGTTTTTCCTTACATGTTTTCTCAAAACCTGCTTCTCCGGGACTCCTTTCGCCCTTGCAGTCTTAACATATTCCTGATTCGAAGCATCCACCATCCCTGCCCGTATAAATCTCAGAAGGGCTGCCAGCAAACCATATGTGAGTGCTAAGACAGGTAGAACTAGATGACCAAACGCTGCAGCAGCCAACGAGAAATCTCCGTGTAGCAGTGAATCAAATACAAGCATGTGTGTTGGTGTTGACATCTGCGTTCCCCCAATGCTTTTTATCCACGAATGGTGCGTGTAGGATGGATAGCCCTGCCCTTTTATAAACGAAGGGAAAAATGGATTGACAGCCATCTGTAGAATTAATGCGAGAAAGAATGTTGGCATGGCATAGCCACTAAGTGAAAATACCCTTCCAACCTGATCTGAAACGGAATTTGGTTTTGAACCAATATATGTTCCTAGAGGTATGGCAATGATAAACGAAAATATGACGGTAAATATCGCTATTTCAAGTGTCACCGGAAAATACAGTATTATGCCCGATAGAACCGGTCCGGTGTAATATGAACCGACTCCGGATGAACTAGGATACATAAACCCCCAGTTACCGTGCATGAGATTGTTAACATAAATTAGGAATTGCTCCGGAATAGGCAGATTCAATCCAAGTGTTATACGAGCTTGGGCTTCCTGCTGACTTGGTGTTGGTGACCCAGGGGGGAGATGATAATTGACGAATTGCTGAAGGATGAATGATTGAGGGAGAGCATTCAATAATATGAAGGTCAGGAGCAGCAAACCCAAAAGTGTCGGTATTAAGACAAGTAACCTTCTAATGATATAATACTTTAGTTCCATGTATTAACACGAAAAAAAAATCAGTATTTAAGTTCTTTGGTGAAAAATTCTTGTAAGCCAATTTCCTAAATTCCCATGGTATTAGGCACTATGACCTCTATCTTCTCAAAGAGTTTCTTCTGTTCTTTGGTCAGTTCCTGTATAACGATCTCTTTGTCGAATACTTTGCATTTCAGGTTTCGTAATGTGTCAAATGCCATTTCCACTGATCCGATCTCTTTCTGTACCTCCATATATACTATGAGGGAGAGAAATATTATGAACAGGTATCCCCTCAAAGCCTCTTCACCATGAACCCTGAGAGGAAGTAACGAAAGATCATCCTTGGAGTATGAGTATGCTTTTTCCACAAACTGCCTTGTGTAATATAGGGGAATAAGTTGATCCCTCTCAATTGATTGTGAACTCATGAGAACCATGAACCCTTTCCTCTTTACCGCAAATGGATCATAATCATCCATATGCTTCAGCATATACCTTCTCAATTCTCTTCCCCTTCTTTCAGGATCTAGAACAATGTGCATGAAAACATTGTGATTGGCGAATTCTGTCATAGTAGAGGATATGAACATGATCCTGTTTCCGTATTTTACCGCCTTTCCCGGATTTTCAATATCTGCTGCGGATTCAACCAGATCATGGTATATTACCCTGTTTGCAGGGGCCCTCATCAGGAAATCAATCTTCTTTTCCATCATTAATTTGATATTGCCTTCGGAGAAGAAACCCGCATCCATAATACTGAGACCGGGTTTGATTCCAAGTTTCTCCATCTCGCTGTTGGTTGCGGAAAGAGTGGAAACATCCATGATGCTTCCCGGAATATGCCTGAAATAAAGGGGACGATTCCTTTTCCGATCCATTACTAATATGAGTTTGATCTCCTCATCCATTGTTTCAGAGGAATATCCCCACTGTGTCATTTCCAGATCGATCTGGTTGGGAAGCGCTGTTGTATCAATGGATATACCCTCTTCCGGCTGTGTCAGGTATATCTTATAGAAATCCCTTATGATAGATTCATCTCCGAACTTTATCAGCACTTCGGATATTCTCTGTAAGATCATTTCACCTGTGGCAAGATATCTTGCAATATTGCCCTCATACCATATACCTGCCCTTCTCATGGATGTCTTGCCAAGTATGCGGTAAAGTACCAGAGGAAGTACATTGTTCTTCACCATAAAATCATATACCTCTTTCATTCTTTTTTCCATGAATTTGATCAGGAAATAAGAATCGCCGAAATCAAGGATCAGCTTTTCATGTCTCGTCTTCACATTCCCGGGTCTAAAGAATTCTTTCTTTTCCCTGTTCACAACCTGTCCCAGATATTTACTCTTCTGTGCGGGTACCTTCTTCACCTTGTCATAGTATGAGGTTACCTCATAGGCGTATTCTTTGTTTCCAATCTTCTTATATCTTATGAATGATATAATGTGTACTCGCACATTATCATATAACGCTTACTATTCAGCAAAGCAGGGGAAATCACAGAACATAGTGCCTAATGGTCAGGGAATTTAGGAAATTCTCAGGTACAGCAAATGTTTCATTTTCTTCCCTTA
>JAJZYV010000042.1 GCA_021797955.1 Thermoplasmata archaeon | reverse complement strand
ATAGCTCTGAATATTTCAATCCTGAAATCTGCATTGAGGGCATCCATGTTATCACTCGGAGCAGCTGCAATAACTTATGCAATAGGATTCATTTTCCATTTCTATTTTCATATCTATATTGGGTGAAATTAAAATCTTTCACCCTGTCTTACCCTCTGCCTTTTAAGCATGTTAAAGAAATATGCAATCAGGATAAGGCCAACAACCAGAGCCGTTATTCCTCCATATAGACCTGCTTCAATAGCCTGTGTTATCTGACCTACATGAATCTGTAATACTGATGAGTTGGTTCCTTTGTTTTCAACGTGCAGTACCCACTGTCCTCCAACAGAAGCCACGATTGATTCTGATATTCCGCTTCCTGTGAAATTTGATTCCAGTAGTTTATTTCCGGATGGCTCGGAAATCCATGCTGTAAATTGGTTAGTATTGTTGCTTTTTATAACAACTGAATAAGTAACTAGAGCACCCGCCGTTACATTAACTGGAATTTGCTGAATATTTTTTCCCAGAACTGTGTATGGATGGCTTTGTATTTCGGATTCCACCACACCGTAAACGGATATTCCAAGAATTATCACTGAAACGACTACTATTATCATTCCTATTTTCAGTGCTCTTTCTGGAGTCAGGTACATTTCTTACCAAACTTCCAATACCATCCACTTTATTTTAATTTGCGTATACCGCGATACAAATCATGATCTTCTACTGCTGCTCAACGATTTCAAATTGAATGGATAAAATGATCAGTTCGATATCACAACTGCTTCGTTTTGCTCTCCCCTGACAAATTTCACGTTGTCTTCCCTCAGGGTCTTTCTTATGATCTCTTCGTATTTTTCATTCAAATCTGTTTTGCATGTCACCAAAAATCCAGTATAGCTTGTCTTGCTTGATTTCGCGCTGCTTTTTGCCTTTCGAAGCGCAGAAATTAATTCAAGTACTGCTGCGAATTCCCCCATGATATCTTGATTTTTTTCCTCAGGCTCAGGCCAGGTTTCATTTACAATTAATCCCTGATTGCCCAGCATTCCAAAACATTCTTCAGTTATGTATGGCGTTATGGGAGCGTACAACTTAAGTATATCCGTGATAACTCTTCTTGAGACCCATGAAATTTCCTCTCTTTCCTGTGCATTTCCCGATGATATGTAGGGTTTAATCATTTCAAGATAGTTGTCACAGAAGTCACCCCAGAATAACTGGTCTATTTCTATTCTGGCCTTGGCTATGTCAAAATTCTCATATGCATCTGATGCTTTTTTTATTGTTCTGTTGGATGATTCAAGAATCCATTTGTTAAATGGCAAAGTTACCTTTTTTTCCTGAGATTTTTCTATTCCGGAGACCAGAGATACCGCATTATATAGTTTAATGATTGTTCTCCTTCCCCTGACCAGTTCCTGTTCCTTTAATGAGATATCATCCCAGGTTGTTACAGAAGTGTCCCATAATCTTACTCCGTCCGCTCCGTACTTTTTTACCATTTCCATGGGATCTACTGCATTTCCCTTGCTTTTGCTCATTTTCTGTCCGCGTGAGTCAAAAACGTTTCCGCTTATTACAATTCTATCCCATGGTATTTTTTGGAAGTGGATCATGCTTCTGTAAATTGTTGTGAATGCCCATGTTGATATTATGTCGTGACCCTGAAATCTGACATTCATTGGAATAAAATTTTCATCCATACCATACGCATTCGAGATAATTGATGGGGAAATGGAGGAAGTGAACCATGTATCCAGAACATCTGTTTCGCTTTCCAAATCTTTAGAACCACATTTTTTACACTTTAAAAGTGATTCAAATCTTGGATCAACCGGAATTTTGTCTGCATCTGGTGTGTTGATTGTACCACATTCATGACAGTACCATACTGGAATGGGTATTCCCATAATTCTCTGTCTTGAAATGCACCAGTCCCATTTTAATCCCTTAACCCAGTTCTCATATCTTACCCTCATATAATCTGGTGTCCATTTTATTTCTCTGCCAATCTCAAGCAGTTCCTCTTTCTTATCCATATACCTGAGATACCATTGTTTGCTGACCCCTATTTCGATGGGCGTCCCACACCTCTCGTGAGTGTTTACTGAGTGTTTTATTCTCTTTGTCTCAATCACAAATCCTTTTTCTTTGAGAATTCCCTTAATTTTCTTCCTTCCCTCTTCTGGTTTTAATCCTTCTAGGTGAGAGTTGTCCCTGATAAATCCCCTGCTGTCTAGCAATTTAGTTAGAGGCAGATTATGCTCTTTCCAGATTTCATAATCTGTCTGGTCCCCGAATGTACATACCATTTCTGTTCCAGTTCCCTTATCCATTAGCACACGTTCATCCTGAATGACCCCAATTGCCTGACCGTAAATTGGCACTATGAATTTTCTTTTAGAAAGATACATTGCCCTTGGATCCTTTGGGTTTATGGCAATCGCTACACATGCTGCTAACATTTCTGGTCTAGTTGTTGCAATATCTATGGTAGAACCGTCTTCACCATTAAACCTTAGAGTTACAAAATCTGTTTCCAACTCCCTGTCTTCCATTTCAATCTGTGAAATTGCAGTCCTGCAAGTTGGGCATGCTATTGTCATGCCTTCGCTCCTGTATGCTATATTATTTCTCAACAAATCCAAGAAAAAGGCCTGAGATATTTTCCAAACTTCCCTGGAATATGTCACATATGCTATATCAAAATCGGCGGAAATAGCAAGTTTCTCCATGGCATTTCTCATTTCTCCCATAGCAATCTTGCTTGTTTCTTCGCAAGTTTTAATTGCTTCTTTCCTGTCCATATTGGTAAGGCTGACTTTTCTTATTTTTTCCACATATCTTTCTGTTGCCAGGCCATTGTTATCATAACCAAAGGGATAGATAACTTTGTATCCCTTCATTCTTTTAAAACGGGCAATCATATCCTGGTGAGGATACGAGAAAGCATGCCCAATATGTATTTCCCCGGATACAGTTGGAGGAGGAGTGTCTATGCTGAAAATAATTCCGTTTGAATGCGCATTGACAGGTTTGGAGATTTTATTTTTCTTCCATTTTTCCCTTATTCTTTCTTCCATAAGGGATATATCATAATCCATGCCGGTGGAATCTTAAAAGTTTTTAAAACGTTTTGCATAATTATCCGATTGGAATGACAGAGAATCAACAGGAAATAGCCTCAATCATTGTGGGTAATGAAGATATTACAGACAAGCTCTATGAAATGCGGGAAAAGACAACTCACACTAACATCACAATGATACTTGATTTCTTTATTGAAACATTAGAAGTTTTAAAGGAATCACTGGAAGGAGAAAAGAAAATGGATCAACTGAAAGAGTACGAAGATATGAAAATATCGGAACATATGAAAACTCCTTATCCGGATCCTGAAAGTTTACAGAGTGTCCTGTTATACACAGCAGAGATTATTTCAAATGAATTCAAGAGGATAGGAAAAATGGACACGGAAAATGAAAAAATTCAATTGTATAATAAAAATATGGACAACTTAAGGAAAAGGGCTGAACACCTGTATCATGATCTTGTGGAGAGATATAAGTGAAATACAACGCAGAATTTATTTCAACAACTTCAGACGATGCCAGCAAGAGCATCCAGAATTATTTTTCTGCAAGAGATCCGGAATTGAGAGAACGATACCATATTGTGGAAAGCAGGCTTCCACTTCTGGAATTTCCAGAGAAGATTTTTGGGTTCAGTCCTGAGACCCTGATCATATTTCTGAGCAGACACTCCTCAAAGGCTAAGGTGAATTCCATAACGGTTCATCCTGTGGGAAATTTTTCAAGTAATGATGTAGGTGGTGTGCAGCGGGATATTGCGATATCATGCCCTGAGATACAGAGTTCTGTATTAAGGAAAATGAATGAAACTTACCATGGAGATCGCTATCAAATCACTTTTGAAGCTACCCATCATGGTCCCCAGTCAAACAACCCAATTATCTTTGCAGAAATCGGCACCGAAGAGGAAAACTGGAAAGATCCAGTTGCACTTGAAACTCTATTTGTGGGGGTTACTGAAGCCGTTCCTCAGAATTTTGGCAATTTTGTTGGTGTGGGAGGTGGGCACTATGCACCTAAAATTTCATCTTATGCAATTAAAAATGAAATTAATATAGGTCACATAATATCTAAATTTCGAATGGATGAAATTGGCAAGGAAGAAATTGAGATGTCCATAAGAAAAACTCCGGAATGCAAAGGATTTGTGGTTGATAAAAAAGGTGTAAAATCCAAAGGGATGGGAGAGGTAAAGGAGATTGCGGATCGATTGGGTCTTGAGGTTATCATAATTTGAGAGCGTCAACTACTCCCTCCCAAATGATTGGAGCTTGTTGCTGGTCCCTGCCCTGCCCGTATGCATAGTTTCATCAAACCGCAATGGTTGGTTGACAGCAGCCTGAAGTATTCAGATTTACTGAGTATCCCAATGTTTCTTAAAGCATTGAGATCGGCATTAAGTCGGAGACCACAATTTGTGCAACGAAATGTTGACCCACTTCTTTTGATCCTATTCCTGTATCCACATCCAGAACACGCCTTTGACACATATTTTTGGTAAACCCATGCTATGGACTTACCCAGATCCTCGGCCTTGCATCTGATAAACTGCTCAAGATGGGAAAGAACGCAGGGGAGTTTTAGTTTAATGATCCTGAAGATTACTTATCAGATTCATTCACTCGATTTTAATATTAGATTGGAGGAGAACCATGTATCTCCACGACAAGGCATAGGAGTTTCACTGCTTCCCTCAAACTCCTAACGTTGTTATAAATGAAATTGCAGGCAATCAAGTTAATAAGAGATACATAAATATTATAATAATTATAATTGTTAACGTATATCTAATCAACCTTGAATTTCGAGGATTTGCAGTAGCTTAAAAAGTATAAAGACATGGTAATAATATTTTTATACTATTGCCGGATTACAAATTAACCTAAGTTGGTGCAGAAAATAATGGAACAGATTTCTGAAGAGGAAAAACCACCAGGATTGACACCGTTCTTCAGGGCTCGGAATCTCGAAAGGGTTCTGAGGATGAATAGAGTTTTTTTGAAATTTGAGGGGGCCAGTCTAACAGGAACCCAAAAGGATAGGATTTCCTACTTGCATGTCAAGAGAGCGATAGATTTGGGTTATGATACTATTTCCGTAGCTACCTGTGGTAATTACGGAGCTTCAGTCTCTTATTTTGCATCCGCGTATGGATTGAAATCTGTTGTGGCAACACCTTCTTTTTATGCGGGAATAAGGAATGAAGAGATATATGAAAATGGTGCAACTCTAATCCAGAAAAGCATGAAATACGAGGATCTTGTTGAGTACATGAAGGACAAGTCCAAAGATGAAAACTGGTATGACTGCAGTCCTGGTTCAATAAACTCTACTGTCGACCTGCTTGGTTATGAATCGATAGCTAAAGAGATAGTGCAGAGTCTTGGACACGCACCGATGTATCTTGCTGTACCTGTGGGAAACGGTACCACACTTGCCGGAATTTACAGCGGCTTTAGGAAAATGTATAGAGAAGGCTTAATAAACAGCACTCCTAAATTGATCGCATCAAGCACTTCGCTTGGAAACCCAATACTGTATTCTTGGAAACATGGATTCAGGAAATTGCAGGAACTTGAACCTTCAAGAATAATTGAAACAGAAGTGAATGAACCTCTGGTTTCCTTTAAAGCAATGGATGGACAAAAAGCCCTAAATGCAATTTATGATAGCCGTGGAGTGGCAATAGGAGTTAATGACATGGATATGAAAAAATTTTCCAGAATAATTGAAAATCAACAATCAATAGAAGTTCTTCCAGCATCTGCTTCTTCAATGGCGGCGGCATTCAAGAACCTGTCAGGTAAAAATAATGGAACGGAAGTTGTTGTTGTTCTTACCGGTCGTGGACATTAATGGTGTCTGCAGTAATTCTCTCAGAGGGTTTTCTCGGTACAACTTACGGTAAAACGGCTAATGGATTGTGCAGATTTTCAAGAAGATTCCAGATCAAGACAGTAATTGATAGTACCAAGGCAGGACTTAAAATTGAAGATATAGTACCCAAAGCTGACACAAATATCAGAATAGTCAGGAACTTGAAGGAAGCAATTGAACTGAATGATGATCTGGATACGTTGATAGTGGGTGTTGCAACTGATGGGGGTTTTTTACCGGAAAATTTCAGGCACTACATTACTGAAGCAATAGAAGGAGGCATAAACATTGTAAGCGGATTGCATGAATTCGTTTCTGATGATCCAGAATTTTCTCAGCTTGCCCTGAAGAATGGAACAAAAATAACAGACGTAAGGAAAATGTTCATGCTCAGGAGAGATTTTTTTACAGGGAGGATATTTCAGGTCAAATCAAAAAAAATAGCGGTTCTGGGCACGGATAGTGCCATAGGAAAGCGAACCACGGCAGTGTATCTCAACGAGGAGATGAAAAGAAGAGGTAAACTCTCAGTGATGATCGGAACTGGGCAGACCGCATGGATGCAGGGTTTTCCGTATACAGTTGTTATTGATTCTATGATTAATGACTTTATGCCAGGGGGAATAGAGAGCACAATTGTTGAGGCTTGGGAAAAAGAGAGACCGGATTTTATGTTTCTGGAGGGGCAGGGTTCTGTCATTCACCCAGCATATCCAGGTAGTTTTGAACTAATTGCTGCAGGAAAACCTGATGCCATAGTTCTTCAACATGCACCAAAGAGGCTTGATTATGATGGTTTTGACGGAATAAGAATTCCCCCTATTGATAAGTTCATCAGGATTCTCGAGGAATTATCCGACAAGAAGGTTATAGCAATATCAATCAACAGGGAAAATATGGAAAAGGATGAGATGGATAGGGCAATCAATGACATAGAGAAAAAATATGGTGTTTATGCTTTTGATCCGCTGTCAGATCTGAAAAAAGTTGGGGATGTCATAGAGTCAAAGGTGTAAATCTGTCCTTCCTAGAAAGAATAAAATGTTTTGATGAAATTAGAATTTCCATTGAAAAAATAGAAAAGAGAAGAGTGGTTATATCAATAAAAGTTGATAATGATGACTTCAGGCTAATGTACCACTACGATCATGATGTTGATCTTAATCGAAATTTGTCTGGTCTGATGGGAATTTCGGCTGTGATCAACTACGCATTGTTTACAGGAAAGATAGAACTGAACTTTCCAACTTCTGAAACAGATCTGGAATTCATAAAGGAAATGATTCAAATTAACAACCGGGAGGTTTTTATAAACAGATTATGCAGGATTAGATATCCATTTTTCAAGGAAGAATATCTTCCCCAAAACGATGAGATAAATGAAATGAATTCAAATGGAGATACACAACTGGTGCCACTGGAATCTTATGTTAATCATTATGAAACAGGTGCAAGAGCATTTCCAGCCATACTTTCTTCTGGTGGCAAGGAAAGTCTCCTCACTTTCGGATTGCTTAGGGAGATTGATAGTGGATCAATAGCCTACTATTTTAATGAGTCTGGCGGCCATTGGAAAGCAGCAAAACACTCCCATGAAAAAATGAAAGGTGTGTTTAGAACTGCAAAGGTGTGGTCTAACGTGGATAGATTTTATGGTTGGATGAATAGGAAAATGAAGGTACTGGATCCTGAAATTGCATTTAGATGGGCTGACGACTACCCTGTTCAACTTTTCCTATTTCCGGTCTATTTAATTGCAATGCTTCCTTCAATCCGTTCCCTTGGAATTCAAAGTTTCGTAATGGGAAACGAATTGGATGATCCACTTGAAGAACCAACATATCAAGGAATGAGACATTACTATGGTGTTTATGATCAGAGCCCGGATTTTCAAAAAAGATTTTCCAGATTTCTGGCTGATAAGGGGTTTGGGATTGCCCTCTGGTCAGCATTATACAATATCTATGGTTCTGTAGTTGAGAATATCCTAGTGAACAGATACCCTGAACTTTTCAAACTTCAAAGATCCTGTCATTCCTGTTATTACGGGGTTGGGGATGTGATACCATGCGGTAAATGCAGCAAGTGTCTTGGTGTAAGGTTATTTATAGAATATTCCAAAGGTGATCCGGGAGAGATAAATTATCCCGGGAGAGACAGTTTGTATGAACAGGTAAAAAATGAAAGAATGAAACTAGATCCAGATGAGTTAAGTTTTCTGATGAATGGTCTTAAGAGTGGAAAGTATGAATCGGGAACGCAGATCGAAGGAGTTCACTTACTAGAGAATGAGAATGAACCGTTTCAGGAAATTCCAGGCGAGTATAGGGCTGTTCTGAAGAAAATCATAGAGGAGTATACAAATGGTGACTGGAAAATGAGTGATGGAAAATGGAAATTGATTGTCAACTGATGCCAAATTCACGGTAAATCTCTTCAAATTCTCCATAGTTTTTGCAGCTTTCGTAGGCCTTTAACAGTTCCAAATTTGTTTCAAGAAATGTGTGCCCCCAAGAGAACTTGGATAGTATTTTTTCAGCCTGCTCAATGTGCCCGGTGATGTGTAGTGTAGCACATACTGCCTCAACCGAGGAAAGTTTCTCCCATTTTCCAAAATTCACAGGATTACCCGCAAGTAATTTTGGCAGCCTCCTAGAAAAATTGGTTCTGATTCCTTCCAATAGCATCCCGGATTTCCAGGATCCTTCAATCAGGCATATCCCTTTTCTTTCGACCAGGACTTTATCTGAGTTGAGGAGTATTTGATTGGAATCAGCCCTGATCACCAGGTGCTTTCCCATGCTTTTCATTTCTACTCTGGACGCCATTCCGAAACGTCTAAGTTTTTTCATGGTTGATTTCTGAGGATCATCCTGAAATAGATCAACATAGAAGACATGGATTTCTCTCATTTTAAATTCCATTTTTATAATTCATGGCATTTCCCATCTATCATACTTTGGGTCATCCACTTCACCCTTTGGGATTATTATTGTCTCTACTGTGTCGTGGCTCAATATCAAACCGTACGACTCTTTAATTGCTTTCTTGAGCAGCACCTTCTTTGTTTCCAGTGATTTTAATGGTTCCTGGTCAATACCGGTTATTCTGGAAGGCTTGAGATGAAAAGTTGATGGAAAAAGATCTCCACCGTAAATCAACTTTATCTTATCATTCTTGTAAATAATGATGGTGTGACCTGTTGTATGACCCCCAGTTATTGACATGTTAAAATTTCCAAATTTTGTGTCATTAAAGATCGGCTCTAATCTTTCCATGCTAACACTTTCAAGCCTGAAGTAACTTGATCTTGCTAATTCGTTCGGATTTCTTAGGTTTTTTATTTCCTCCATTGAGGCTATTGATCTTGTTCCCGATAGGTCACTGAAGGAATGCCCTGAATGATCGAAATGCAAATGTGTGT
>JAJZYV010000041.1 GCA_021797955.1 Thermoplasmata archaeon | reverse complement strand
AACGCGGTTGCGGAAGCCATAAGCAATAAGATTACGACAGCATTTAAGCGATCCTCCGAAACCAAGATTCCGAACACATGGGCATAAGGATATTCGTTGTTGCTGGAAAACCCATACCACCAAGACCTTTTGGAAGAGTGAACAGATTAGATTACTTATATATCCATCCAATGTTGAAGAGAGCCCCATAATCCTATCAGTGATTGGCGAACATCTATAACCTCAGAATATGGTGTCCATTCAGGGAGTGGCTCAACCAGGAATTTGTCAGATCTTGTTCAGGCATTCCGAATCCGAGTAACGCTTCTTTCATTTCTTTTTCTAAGATATGGCGGTAGGGGACATAAGATTCAGTTTTCATATTTTCTTACTTTAAATTATATAATTCTCCCAGTTTTACTAATCTTCCACGTGATAAATCCCGAAACGCTTCTTGCACTCCCGATATAAAACCCGAATACCAATCGGTCAAGTTCCCACAACAATCTAAACTCAACCATTTATAATGCAATTTATATGATCCAAGCTTAACATAAATTAATGGCATAAATAATCTTAAAAAGATCTTTAGGGTAAAGCAATCCACGGTATCCACATAATTAATAGGCTTCTAGCAACCTGTTGATAGTTAAACGATCTATTGTTGTCCAAATCAATTCTTGCGTAAATGTTTTATTTTAAACTTTAATGTTATGTTATGGATTTGCCAGTTCTCTCAGATATGATTGAAACTTTAAAATTTCATGGCAATTTAATCACCAACTCGCTAGAGTCTATTGATTCCGAATTTCTTAAAGTAACCCCCATAAAGAATGCAGGCACATTCGGTAAACAATTTAGGCACATATTAGACATAAGAAAGTGCTACCTTGATGCTTTGCGTTCAGGTACCCTTGACTTCTACCGTAGAGATATAGACCATTCACTTGAAAGCAATAAGCAGGAACTTCTGGAAGGGTTGAAGAGTGTTTTAGCAGAGATCTGTAGAATAGTTTCAACATACGGCGGTCGAAAGGTTCTTGATAAGTGGATAGATTGTACTCCATCGATAAAATATCTCGGTGAAAGCCACCAGAAAATCAGCCCTTTGCAGGTAATAGGGTTCCTTACTGAGCATGAAGTTTTTCATGAGGGTGAATTAGCATTATATTATAAATCTGCAGGAATTAGATTTCCAGGAAACTGGATAGCTTGGGGATTAATCTGAAACCGTAATACCAGGGTTAATAGTGATCAGTAAACTATTTGAGAATTCTCACGAATTCACTATGCAGATTTTCAAATGCCTTGTCTTGGGTTAGCAGCATTTCGCTGTTAGCGATGCACACTCCATAGATCATTAAATCGTTATCACTCATAACTTTTCCAGTAGATATCAATCGGATGTAGGCATTTGCTGCCTCTCTCACGGCAATTTCACTTGACTGATAAATAGTTAGATTTTCAATTGGTTCTTCAAGTTCCTTTCGGTTCTTATGTTTGAGCAACTCAAATTCGTTAACAAAGGTCATGCATAATTCGTTTGTGGGAAATGTGTCAATGACCTGAACCACATCGCTCTTTCCTAAGAGGTAATCTATAATTACATTTGTGTCAAGAACAACCATTCAATCACAGTTTTTCAGTATTTTGCTCCCTGTCTTTCTCTATTTCCTTTTTAAGCCTTTCATAATCTTCCGATTTTGCTTTAAGTGAGCCGGCAAATTTCTTGAAGTCATTTTTCCGGTTATATTTATCCACTAATTTTAATACAACTTCAGAAAAAGAAGTATCCCTGTCTTTGAGTTTTAACAAGGCTTCATACGCAGCGTTTGACAACGTAACGGGTTTTGTCATATAATATAGGTATATCATATACGTATATAATTTTTATCTAATATTTATAATACCTGCTATTTTTTATTGGATTGAATACTCGAGGAGCATTATTTGATTTACAATAAATTAATATATTAGTTCCGAATATTACGGAATATGGGGTTTACTTATTTAGACGCTTTAATTTCAAGGTTCGGTGGCGAAGACTTTACAACCGCTGATTTTAAAGCGGCAACTGGAAATACTCGGCCAGCAAAATTATTATCAGAGTTAAAAATGAGAGGAGTTGTGGAAAGGAGAGGACGAGGCACATATAGAGTATTGCTACTGTCGGAGAGGCCAGATAAAAGGGTAAATGAGTGGGAAAGAGTTAAAAATATCATTCTGAAAGCCCCGTGGGATAAGGCATGGACGGGAAGTACAGCGGTGGAAATATGGACAAATGGAAGATATAAAATTTCTCCGAATCCATATCTACGTGTATTTCATCTCCGAGTTCACAAGTCTGAAATAGAGGAGTGGACGAGATATCTCATGAGATTAGGGGTTTCGTGCTCAGGAAAAAAAAGGGTAGGGAGCTTCGTTATCCTGGAGGCCGCTTCCAGGATAACGTGGACCTTAGTTGCAGGTGAGCGTGTAATTCCTAAGGATGAAGTTCTCAAGATAATCAAGAACCACCCAGGACTTTACGCAGGAGCAAGTGAACTCATTGCCTACTGATCCAGTTAGTAGGGAAAGGAAAGTTCTCCGTCTTTTGGATGAATGGCCCTGGGAACTTGGTGGTGTTTTAATAGGAGGATATGCGATAGCTGCGTACGGAGCACCAAGGTACTCTGATGACGTTGATATTGTTATCCCACATGGTGCCCTAGGGAAACTGAAAGTTTTTATTAATGCCCAAAACCTTGAATTGGAAAATTCTTCAGTTCCAAACCCACAGAATTATGAAGGTAAAGTCCTTAGGTATAGAAAAGAAGAGATAACTCTAGATATGCTTGTGGGTTATGTGAGAGATAGGGAAGCACGGGTGGATATTCCCGAACCTTGGATTAGTATGGACCATAGAAACCTTCGTCTCATTACTCTAACTGGTGGAACAAGAAATAAAATTCCGATTGCAAGCCCAGAAGCACTTTGGGCATTGAAGCTTCAATCGGGACGAGATCAGGATATAACTGATTTGTTTTCAATGTTTGATGTTAGAATAGATGGTAAAAAAGTAATTGCTCTGTTTAATGACCTAAAATCAAACACCTTAACCGAAAAATTAAGAAAAACCTTTCAAAAAACACATTCCAATAAACTCTATGAAGATTCAATGTCGAGGTTAGAAACTAAGAGAACGGATAAAACCAAGAAGAAATGGGTTAGTTTTGGAAATCAAATTGACCATATTGTTTCTGGAACAATGAAGGAATAGATTGACAATTCTGTAGACGAAATGGGAAGATTCAATATCAGATCTTGATTTTTTATGGAAGTTAGTCCTCTAACTTAGGTATCCACTTAATTATTTAACCGGATTCCTACCTATCCTCTTCAGAATATGATGCAATATTTATAATTGTCAACTCCTTTGCTATCTCCGATATTTTTATTCCATTTTCCACAATATTTCTTATCATATACCACCTCTCATCACGCAACATCTTGTTTCCCTCATCTCTGTAAAGAAATGGGGAAATTTAAATTGGCGTTTTTGGGTAATTTTATTTTGCCTTTTTTGGGGAAAATTAACTTGGCGTTGACAACTACATCGTCCTTGGTTATCCTGTCCTCGAAGTCGGGTTTAACTACAATGAAGGCTTTTACCTCCTCCCCAACTCGCTTATCACGAGAGGAAATCACACAGCATTCCCTGATTTCAGGCATCCTGTAGATGACATTTTCAACCTCCAGTGGCCACACCTTGAATCCGGATCTGTTTATCATCCTTTTCAGCCGATCAACAACGAAAAAGAAACCATCCTCGTCCATGTAGCCTATGTCACCGCTTCGCAGATACGATCTGCCGTCTATGTCAACGAAAGATTCCTTCGTTTCCTTCTCCTTCCTATAATACCTCTCAAATTGTGAGGGACCCGTGAAGACAATTTCTCCAGTTTCACTAGGTCCAATTTCCTCCAAAGTCTCCGGATCTATGATCTTTGCATCTACGCCGAACTGCGGTATTCCAATGCTTCCTGGTTTTCGCCAATGAGTGGGATTGACGTGGCTCTGTCCCATCATTTCGGTCATTCCATACCCTTCCACAAAATTGAGCTGGATAATCTTCTCGAATCTTTCCAGGAGGGCCTTTGGCATTGCGGCTCCACCGCCACCAACAAATGTAAGCGAGGAGAAATCATGCTTTTCCACGTTGGGCATGGCAAGGAGGTCGGCAATCATTGTAGGCACAGTTACCCAGTGCGTGACGTGAAACTTTTCTATGCTTTCCACGGCAGCTTCTCTTTCCCATCTGTATAAGGGTACAATTGTTGCGCTTTCGTAAAGCGGTCCAAGCACGGAAAATGAGAGTCCTGTTACATGGAAGAAGGGGGCAACTGAAAGTTCAACAGTTGCGGGAGTAACGCCTCTCCAGTAAGCTGATGCCATGGCATTTGCTATAATAGAACCATGGGTATGGACACATCCCTTTGGAATTGCAGTTGTGCCTGAGGTATATGCTATCATCGCGGGATCGGTATTGTAAAGAGTTACATGTTTAGATGCGAACTCTGTCTTTACTGCCTCATCCCACGATATCACATTTTCTCGATCATATTCCTTATTTAGTTGCAAGGGGACAGGTACTATCGTTTCCTTCGGGAGAAAAAATCTCACGTCACCAGACATAATGTTTATTTGGAGCTTTGTTGCGACTCCCTTTATTTTCTGAACAAGATCATCTGTCGTTAATATGAGTTTAAGTTCGCTGTCCAGCACTATCTTCTCAAGTTCCTCGTTCTTGAGCATTGGATTGAGCAAAACAGCCAACGCGCCAGCATTTATGATCCCAAAAAAGGAGATCACCCAGTTTGGAGAGTTCTGCATCGATATTCCAACTCTGTCACCTTTCTTTATGCCTAGTCTTTTCAGGTATGAGGAAAGGCCAAGGATATATCGCCATGACGTTTCGTAATCCAGCTTTTTTCCATAAAATATAATGAACGGCTTGTCAGGGTACCATTCTGCACCCTTTTCGAATAACTTGTCAATCGATATCTTTGGATACTCGAGTGTGTGGGTAAGATTCTCGTTCCATCTTTTCATCCATATTTTTTCTTGCATAGTTAGATATATTTAATATAAGTAATAGACTTTTCCTAAAAACTTCCATGAGAATCACTAATACTCCCAATCCACTCTTTTTTTTAACGTCATCCAACCATGATCCTGTGGAGTTCGTATTTTAGACATAATTTTACTACATTATCCGTGGAAAGCTTTATTCATGGGATTAGTATGTATATTCAATGAACAACATAGTGGATTACGGTCTCCGGGAGATAGACCATATTCAGTAATAAAATGGGTCATACATGGCAGGCATACATTCGTTTCAACGATAAGAAGGGTCAAAGCTATGTTTCTCTGCCTTGGCTACAATGCACTTACCATGATTACATTAAAAAACAAGGGGAAATCGCGTAAGCTATGAAAAGAAAGGGTGCATCGGGGAATTATTTCTATTGTTGGAGAAGATTTAGTGGGATATTAGGAATTGTTAGAGGAGTGAAAAATTCAATGATGGATAAATTTAATACTTATTGAAATATTGTTATATCATGTTTCCTCCAGACCCAACTAAAAAAACTGGTTTTTATAGTGAGACAATCTATCTCGAGGCTTTAAAGAAGTATCCTTCCATATCTACCCTAATTACTTCCAAGGCAGAGGAAAACGGGGAAAAGACTTGCCTTGTTTTTCAGGATGGGAGAAAGTATTCGTATCGAGACATTGATTCTATATCAACGAATATTGCACTTAATTTGATCACAAGAGGATTCAGGAAATCAGACAATATTGCAATATTCGCTTACAACTCGCCTGAATGGATTATGGCGTACTTCGGTATAATTAAGGCAGGGTGTGTTCCGGTAACGGTAAATACATCGTTTGTGAAGGACCCGTTGATCTACAATTTACAGATGACTGATATTAGATCTGTATTTCTGGATTCTCGCCTAGCAAGGAGCTATTCTGATGTTGAATCATCCCTCAGCAAGGTCGATTATGTCTTTTTAATTGGTGATGATAATGCTGCAGAGGGTATAATAAAGAAAAAAGTAGAGTATTATTCAGACCTTACAGGCGATGTCAGGTCGGGTGATAATACTGGAAAACTCCCAGAGTTGATAGGAAAAGACCCTTCTGCAATGATACTGACTTCCGGCACTACAGGAAGATCAAAGGTTGTGGTGGAGAGCAACGCACAATTCATCGCAACAGCTCTGGACATGATCGATGCGGGAGGCGTAGCTTCTGGGAGCAGGGTATATGTGTACCTTCCACTCTTTCATATCATGGCCCTCGACCTCGCGGTCATATCTGCAATTCTTGCCAATTCAACGATATATCTTGTAGAAAAGTTCAACCCCCCAACTTTCTGGAAAGATGTCAAAAGATATGGTATAACACATTTTCACGCTGTTGGTCCCATTTTTGAGATGATGATTAAGCAGGAGTCAATTCCAGAGGAAAAGGATCACCCACCCATCGTTGCCATTGCCTATTCATCAAAAGAAATATGGACGGTGGCCGAAGAAAGATTCAGAATTAGAATTACAGGGGGATACGGGGGTACAGAAGCTGGAATCCCAGTTACATCGGCCTACAGTGAAGTCGTCAACGGTCTTAACCCACCGGGTAGTTGCGGAAAAGCTACACCTCCGTACGACGTTGCCATAATAGATGAGTATGGCTTTCCCGTCAGCAACGGGGCCGTGGGTGAAATCGTGATAAGATCAAAACTTCCCTGGGTTACGTTTCTTGAGTACTACAAGATGCCAGTAAATTCACTTGAAGCGTTTTCTGGATTATGGTTCCATACAGGTGATTTGGGGAGGTACGACGACCGTGGTTACATCTATTTTGTAGATAGAGCAAAAGATTCAATTAGGAGAAAGGGAGAGAACATATCCTCTTTCGAAGTCGAACAGGTCATCCTTAAACTTGAAGGAGTATTAGAAACCGCAGTGTACCCTGTCCCATCCAGGTTCGGGGAGGATGAAGTGATGTTGTCAGTATCTAGAAAGAACCCACAACTTACGGGTGAACAGATAATAGACTATTGTGTCGTAAACATGCCATTATTCTGGGTTCCCAACTTTATTCGCTTCCTCGATGCCCTCCCAAAGACTCCAACTGGGAGGATAGAGAAGTATAAGCTCAGAGAGGAAGGCGTCACAAAAGACACACAAAACATGGAAAAGTACATTAAGGAAAAAATAAAGAATTGAGGTGGGGATATTAATAAGACTTTACTGGACAATTATTAGGCTAGTCCCTAATCATTTAGTACTTAAGGACTAAAATATATGGAGGAGATGAAAATGCGCATGAAGAACATAGTTATCGAGAAAAAGGAAGATATATTTATTGTGAAACTGGACAGACCTGCTGTGAGAAACGCCATTAACCTGGAAACAGCAAATGAACTCGAGGAGGCATGGAAGGAATTTGAAGGAGACAGTTTGATGAAGGTGGGAATAATTTCTTCCACCTCAGATAATTTCTGTTCAGGCGCGGATCTCAAGGACATCGAGGGCATGTCACAGAGGGCAATGAGCCCAAACGGTCCGCTGGGTATGACGCACAGAATTCTCAGCAAACCTGTAATTGCAGCTATTCCTGGATACTGTATTGCGGGAGGATTCGAGATAGCACTTTGGGCAGACATCAGAATTTGCGAGAACACCACAAAGTTTGGTTTTCTCGAGAGACGATTTGGTGTCCCTCTTATCGATGGGGGGACGCAGAGGCTCCCCTTAATTTCCGGCCTTGGAAATGCGCTATATCTTATAATGTCCGGAAAGCTGATTGATGCCCAGGAGGCAATGAGGATGGGTATAGTCAGCGAGATAGTCCCGGCTGGCATGGCCTTCGAAAGAGCCGTTAAACTTGCTGAATCTATTACAATATATCCCCAGATCACTTTGCTAAGTGACAGGGAAGCGGTTTATGCCGGTACTTCCTTAGATACGGGAATCATGCACGAACAAAGAAATGGATTTCATGTCCTTAAAAGTAGAGTTCCTCAAGATTGGGCAAAAAAATTTGTCGCAGGGGAAGGACGCAGCGGAAAGATAATTAATAACAAATAACTGCAAAGCGTTCATTATTCGAACTCCCTTTGGCATTTCTTCACAACGTGGTTCAAAAAGCCAGAAATAATGGAGAGTTAAAGTGAAAGCGTGTTTCAAAATGAAATTGTTGAGAAAGCGATTAGCAATTCAGGCCGTGTTTTCATTCAACGGAAGTTCCATGAAAATTAAAGCTAAGGAACTTACAGAAACAGCGTATTTTCTTACTTTTTCCGTTTAAGTTCCAGTTTTTTCCTCGTGGATATGTGTACGTCACTGCATGATATGGCCTTTGGCAGTGTTACTGAAAGTGCACTGATGAGTTTTGATCCAATCTCTCTTGGTTCAGATATCTGGCTGTATTTCACTGCCACAACCTGTACTGTAATGCAGTTTATTGACGATAGTTCATGTATACCCTCCTCCACAGTGACATTGATATCATTCCATTTCTCCCTGAGATTTTTGTCAATGATGTGTGACAACATGGCAATGAATAGATGAGTTCTTGTGCGTGGCTGTTTTCTCACAAGTACAGGACACAGTTCTATTGTTCCGGATTTCATTGTCCTGAATGCCCATTCCACATCGGCAAGATCCTTACCTGCTGTGTATTGTATCCATGCCCCTGGTCAAGGAGAAGATTTGACCTGATGACATAACAACCGTCAATCTGTGATTCCTCCTTAAGGGCTTTTTCATCAATCCTTACTGTCAATACTTGATCGGTTACATCTATACTTACGAATCCTGAAACTTTCAGTTTCTCAATCTTTTCATTCACAAGGGAGAGTGCAGTGGAAACATTTGCTCTGGGATGTTCTGACAGGTATATGGTTATGGATAGTTTAACATTAAACAACTGGAAAGAGATATATATAATAGATAATTTATATAAGTATTTAAAGGAGGGGATGTAAATGTCAGGTAAAGTATATACAGCTGATGAGAAATACAATATAATAATGGAATCATTCCAGAACCCTAATATTACAATAGCATCAATATGCAGGGAACATGGAATAGCAGTATCAATGTTCTATAAATGGAAGGAACAGTTCCTTGAGGGTGGAAGAAAGGGGCTTGCAGGAAAGGATCCTGATAAAGCCCTAATAAAAGAGAATGAGGGATTAAAGGGGATAATAGGTGAGATGACAATAGCAAATGAAATATTAAAAAAAAAGTATTTGTTTAGCTTCGATGGTATAATATTTATTCTCTGACTCTTATGTTTCGCAATTTCTGGTTGATGTTTTACTTATTTCATAGAAAAGTTATTATACTGAACTGTGTTTCAGTAGTAATGAAT
>JAJZYV010000040.1 GCA_021797955.1 Thermoplasmata archaeon | reverse complement strand
TCCGCTTCTTAACTCACCTAAAAAAATAGAGCCTTATTCGAGGACATTTACAATGCCAGACTCATTAGGGGCTTTAACCGGCATAAGACCATTCTTTGACAGGACCCTAAATACAGTGATCTTCGAATCAACCAATTCAATAAACTTCATGAATATTGTTAATGGTTCCACATGGCATGACGCTTTATCCATAAGCTTTGGCCATCCAGTTAGCTGGATTAATATTGGGGATATGCTCTACACTCTTTACAGAAATGAATCATATTGCTGCATTATTACTCTGAATTTATCAACATTATCAATTTCCAATTATTCATCAATTTTGAATTGCAGGAATGGATCATTTACCTATGTCGGTAAAGATTTACTGATCATAGAAGGGAACGGAACGATTGAAAGGCTAATTAGCAATACAGGCGATTGGTCTATGTTTAGCATAAGGGTTGAACAGGGCTTTGTAATTTATTCCGAGCCATCTGGAAATCAGACCATACTTGAAATATATAATCAGAGCAATAATGCCTTAGCAACTTACACAATTTCATCAGATCTTGAAATTACTTTAAATTCCGTTTCAAATCTTACTACTTATGGTATAGTGCATATTCAAGCACAGACAGAGGAGAATGGTATTATTGATTCTTCAATAAATGAACAGAGAAATTCACCTGGATCTTTTTGGTTCAATCAAAATATGATTTTTCCCAACGGCACAAATTTGTGGTATATGAATGGCAGTTTATTGTATCTCACGAATGGGTCAATTGTCTTATCAAATTCGTCTGGAACATTTAAAATCCCAACGAATCTTAGCAAAGCTTCGTCGTTTTCTTATGGTTATGCATATTCAATATTAATATGCATGAACAGTTCAGAAATAACTGTTAGTAATCTGTCAGGCTCCAGTTTATACAACACTAAATTACCAAAAATATCTGAACCTCATAATCATATTCTGCGGGGCACAACGTTTCTTAATTTCTCCATAAACAGCTCCTTTTCGTACAGATCAACTTTGAATATACTTGGACGAAATATGACGGCAATAAACAATTCAAATTTCTTAATTAACAGTACAAATTTTCCAAATGGCTATTTTCCATATGAGCTCATAATAAATACAGAGAATGGGTTTTCTTCAAACATTTCAGGACACCTAATCTTTGATAATGCCATACCGCTATCAGTTCTATCAGTACAGGAAAATTCAACAGTTTATTCAGGAGAATCTCTGAATCTCACAGTAAGCGATCCAGTGGGCATCTCAAATATTGAATACGGCTTTGTTCATGAAGTCAATAAAACCTCGGCTAATGGGATTGACGTCACTGTACCAAATAATTATAATGGAAGTTCCATCTTCTTTAATTATACAATTTTTGATGATCTTGGGCTTGAGTTTAACTACTCAATATTTTACCATTACATAAGAGAAAATCATTCTATGTTTTCTTCTTCCATAAGAAATGGGGAATATTTTAAATGCGGCATCATCAACCTCACATTCTCTCCACTGGAAAATGTTTCGTATTATGATATAAAAATTAAAAGGGATAATATTACTATTTTTAAGGAAACCACTGAAGAAAATTGGGTTAACATTGAAAATATTGGTAACGGCAGGTTTTCCCTCGTTATTGAAGGCCAATACTATGCTGGAAACAATCTCACATTGGAGATGGCAAACTTTTCAGTGATATCTTTTAGTCCCGGTTTTTCATATTCACTAACAAATAACACATACTATTCATTCTCCGGAAACTCTATTAACAGCACCCTAAACCTTCATCTTAATACAAACATTTCATCTATTATTCATCTAAATATAACTAATGAAAATGGAAAAGAAGTGTTATATGGAATATATGAAGATTACGTGAACCTCTCATTAAACTCATCCTCCGCCCAATATATCCAAAATGGTGTTTATTTCATAAATGTGAAAATAACGTCAATGTCCGGTACTATCTCCTATTTTAATGCATCCTTCGTTGTAAATAATACTATACCTTCCCTTAATTTTGAGCCTACATACTTCGTAAACTATTCAAGGATTATCTTGAATATACCTAATGATCTAAAAGCAAACCTAACCTCGGGTCAAGGTGGAATTACCTTGACCAACGGAACAATTCAAATGAATCAAACAGGCATATTTACAGCACAAATTACTGTGAAGAGTAACTCAATGAATTATGCAACGAAAAAGATACTGATATATTATTACACGTCAAAGCCAATCCTTTCAATAGAAACAGAGCATTATTCTCTTGTTCTGGAAAACAAGTCAATCACATTAAACATTTCCATAATTGACAGAGTGCCCATAATTCAAAAATACTTCTTGTTAGGAACAAACAAAATTCCGGTATATGGCAATTCCATTGACATATCACCATCAAATGACGGATTATTCAATATAACTCTATATGCAGAGGACGCTTGCGGAAATCAAAATATATCACGAAAATTGCAAATAATGGATGAGTATTTTCCCAAGGTTAAATCCAGCAGTATAAATGGTATTGTAATTGGTAAATACGCTTCTTTAACCGTGGAATTAAGTGGATACGGGCTTTCAAGGGTGAATATCACATGGTTCGTAAACAACAGGGAAGAAGGGGAAGGAATTCACTTCAGTAGGACACTTCCACTGGGTTATGACATTATTACAGTTCATATAACGTATGGAAATAAGACTATAATTAACTCTTACAGTACAATTAGTATAACAAATACGACAATAATAATCCCAATATTTATCGCTGGCTTATTTTTCACTGTGAGAACATTGCGTAGAATCAGAAATAAGGATAAAATCAAGTTGTTTTTAAGTGGAATCGAGCATATGTCTCTAACAGATTTAAGAAAACATTGCAAGGATCTAAATTTATCATTCAGATCAACTGGAAAAGTAATTAAAGAAATGGTTTCCAATGGGAATCTGAAGTATGGATTGGATCTTGACGGCAAAAAATTTGTTATGAGGAAATAATGAGTTAATTATATTAACCCAATCATTAGCTCCTTCTATTGAATACGAAGTACATAACAAATACAGAAGCAACAATTGCAATGAGGACGATATAATACTCCTCTTCTAGTATTCCTGGTTTATTTACCGGTTTCGACCATGAGAAGCCGGGATATGCTCCCGCATCTAATGCCTGTATGTTTGTATACCCGGATACCTTTGAAGGCATATTTTCAATTGATTTGAATGCTATTGTGTCATTTTGTGTTGTCGGAGAACCTCCCTGCATGGATAGCGCTATGATAAATTCAAGCCCGAACGGATTCATGCCAGTATATGTAATATCAAAAAATACCAGTGCCTGAGTTAGATTGTTAGCCCATGGATACGAAACCAAACTGGTATTGTCCAGCACCGTGCTTATTATTTGGTTCCAGTCATACGCATTTATGGTATAGTGAGTTGTATTGGTATAATAGAGTTGAACTGGAAGCGACGCTGGAGGTGGCGATATATTCGGTTGGCTTGCATTTGATCCGAAAGGTATCATGACTAAAAATAGCACAACAATTATTGGAAATGCAATAGCTTTCTTTTTAATGATCATTTTTGGTATCTTGGGGTAAATATGAATTGGAATATAACAATTTTCCGATATCGGTGACATGATATGTTACCCTCACCATATTCAAATTATCAATAGAAAGGATGTGAGCCATAATGATTCATTTAAATAGTTGCCTTCAAATTATGGAATGTTCAGGAGACCTGAACAGAGCCTATCACAGGAGTAAACTCACCACTAGTTATCATTGATGCAGGATTGAGGGTGAAATCTATGACCATATTTGTCGTCGTATGAGAAGATATTGTGAATGGGTGGATCACCAGGGCATATTGCGAGGCAAGTGTCATTGTCATATTTACCCCATTTACTGTTGCAACAACGCTGGTAAGGTCAAGCCTTATTTGGGTATATTTTCCTGCTGAAAGATTGATAGCCTTAAGGAATGATGGGTTTGTTGTAGTAACATCATATATGTTAATGGTCGTAGAGGCTATACTATAGCTTTTCCATCCGCTGCTGTTATTTCCACCTGTGGAATGAACCTCCACACCACTAAACGTTATAAAAACAGCTGAAACTCCTGGTCCTGCAGAATCTGCAACAGAAATATTCAGTTTTCCCCCTGTATTGTATCCATATTCATAGTAAAGCAAACCTGCTGCTATGACCACGACTATTATAACTCCCGCTATAATTTTCTTTGATATCATAATCCATAATACTCCACATGGACTAATGATATTTTTGGTACAAACTTCTGTGACAGCGAATGATGATTTTCAAGTTAGGCCAACTATGGTTCACATAATTCTATGTTTTTCAGATTTAGAAGAGGAATAAATTAATTCATTGACAGGTTATCCGTACTATGAAGAAAAGAATTGTACTTGGGATAACAGGTGCATCTGGCAGCATTCTTGCTTGGAAATTTATAAAAGCTGCAGAGGGAAATGAAATTCACCTAATAATTTCAAAGAATTCAGATCAGGTTATAAATTATGAGATGGGTAAAACATCGGCTGATTTTGAAAAATTGGCAACGTACTCCTATGATGACCATGATCTTGCAGCAAGAGTAAGTTCAGGAAGTTTTATCTTTGATGCTATGGTGGTTATGCCATGCTCCATGAATACTCTGGCAAAGATAGCTGGTGGAATTTCAGATTCGCTAATAACAAGGGCTGCATCAGTTTGCTTAAAGGAACGAAGAAGACTTATTCTCGTGCCAAGAGAAATGCCTTTGAGCGAAATCGCACTGGAGAACATGCTCAGATTAACAAGATCTGGAGCTATAATTGCCCCATCAATGCCAGCTTTCTACACCCTTCCTAAGAGTGTGGATGACATGGCAGACTTTGTGGTATCAAGAATTCTCGATTTATCCGGTTTAGAAAATACTCTCATAAGGAGGTGGAAGGAAGATCAATAAATATCTGGCCGACCATATGCTGTTAAGGCTCGGTAAGTGGATGAGAATAATGGGAATAGACACCGAAAATGCAAAACCAGGGCTGGAAGACAGTATGATCAGTGCTTATTGTAATGAACATGAAAGAATTCTTGTCACAAGAGATGTTGAATTTTCAACAGTTCAGAAAAATTCCATACTTATCAAAAGCACTGACATCCTTGAGCAGATTCGGGAAATAAAAATTCAAATCCCTGTGAAGAGAGAAGATTTTCTTACCAGATGCGTAATATGCAACTTAAAACTGGTTCCATATCAATATTCTCATAATGGATTATTGCCCGATGACGTCATAGGGAAGAGACTTCAAACGTGCCCAAAATGTGAAAGAATTTTCTGGGAAGGATCACACACAGAAAACATGCTGAAAATCCTCATGGAATGCGGTGTTTATCCTTGAAAGCAAGAAACGTACCGGAGGAACCTGGCTGGAAGGAGCTTCTCATAGAAAACGATGATGATCTCTGGTATTTGAGAAGTATAATTTCCAGGGGAGACCTTGTGAGAGCCACTGTCCTAAGAAGAGAAGAAAAAAAAGGGGACATGGAGAGAAGCAAGGAACAGAGAAGAACGCCAACAAAGGTTACAGTGAAAGTGGAAGAGATATTCTTTCAACCATTTACCGGACGATTGAGGATAAGTGGGCAAATAGTTGACAGCAGTTCAGAAATTAAGGGAAACTATCAGTCAATCAACGTGTCACCGCAGGATGAAGTAGAAATATTCAAGGGAAATTGGTCGGAAGCGTCAGAGGAACTCATAAATGAGGCACAACTGAAATGGGTTGGAAGCCATATTCTGTTCATTGTTATTGACGATGAACAGTGCGATATTTTTACAATCAAGGCGTATGGAATAGAAAATCATGGAAGAATATTTTCTGGAAAGAGTGGAAAGGGTTATGAGCAACAAAAATCTGCTTCCACATACTATTCAGAGATAGAAAAGGCCATAAATTCATTCTCCGCAATAAAGGTCATGGTGATTGCAGGGCCCGGATTTGAAAGAGAAAAATTCTTTCAATATCTTACAGAATCAGGCAAATTTTCTAAAGTGAAAGTTACAACTATTCCTACTACTAGAAGTGATGAAAATGCAATTTATGAAGTCTTGACTGATCCATCGCTTGCGGCCATGGGAAACGTTTCCAGATTAAAAACCGAAAAGGAGAAAACTGAGAGACTTCTAAAGGAAATTTCAAGGAATGGAAACGTAACATACAGTTATGAAAATGTTCTTGAAACAATGAATACGGGGGCTATTGAAGAAATCCTGATCACAGAAACAGAATTTAGAAAAGAAAAAGCACTTAAACTTCTTGAAAAGGCATCATCATACGGAATAAAGGTAACAATATTTAGCGATGAAACGGAATATGGGAAAATAATTCAGGGGCTTGGAGGCATATGTGCATTTCTTAGGTATCACGTGGAAACTGGACCATGATATAGTTGTACAGTTTTGAAATGAAAAGCTACTTTTAGCTCTTCTTCTGATTTTTTTTGAAATAATTGCAATATTCAGTTATATTGCAGACACTGCATCTGGGAGTAATAGGCTTGCATATGGTTTTCCCGAATTCCACAAGCGTTGGGTTGAACCCGAGCCATAAATCTTGTGGTATCACTTTCTTAAGGCATTCTTCGGTGTTATCAGGTTTGGTCGTATTGCAAAGTCCGATCCTGTTGGAAATCCTGTGAACATGCGTGTCAACGGCGATGGATGGAATGGCAAAAGCGTCTGAAAGTATAACATTTGCAGTCTTCCTTCCTATACCTGGAATTTTCATAAGAAGATCTATATCATTTGGAACTTTGCCTTCAAAATCATTGATAACGATTTGGGCAGCCCCTATCACTCTCTTTGCCTTCACATTGGCAAAGCCGACCTTTGAGATGAGTTTTGATACCTCTTCTTCACTGGCTTTTGAAAGATTATATGCGCTATGATATTTTTCGTGTAGATTTCTTCCGGCTAAATTTGATACCTCATCCTTTGTTCTGTGTGATAAAATTGTTGTTATCATGATCCAGAATGGATCTTTGAATTCAAAATAATGTTCAGGAGATTGCTCCTTTATCATTGCAGCCATTTTCCTTATGTCATCTTCGCTAAACTTTCTCAGTTTCGTGGACATTTCCAACAGAGTATATTGATCATTAATTAAGAACATTCCTTATTTAGCATAGAATGTTTATAGCTTTAGGAAATCGATAGGGCACCTCTATAATGGGTATTAAAAACAAGAAGGCCCAATGAATTATTTCATTGAAATATCAAGTTAATTTTTGATTTATTGGAATCATTTAAAATATACCTTTTCCAGGATAATGATCAATGCAATTCAATTAAAGAGAACTCAACTTTTAATCTAAAGGTGGCATATGGCAACAAATGGATTATGATGTACTGATAGCAGGTGGTGGTACTTCTGGTGCTTATGCAGCATTTCTTCTTGCAGGTGCTGGTTTTAGCGTTGTAGTTGCAGAAAAGAAGATAGATGCAGGTTCCCCACCATCAGGCATGTGTCTTATTGAGGAGAAATCCGCAAAGAAATATCTGAGCAACTGGATTAGAAAATCAGTTGCCATTCATCATGTTGTGGAAATTGAAGCTTTCTCGGAAAGCTTTACATTAAATTTAAAAGAGAACAATGGAATAATGCAATTCAACAGAGATAAACTTGATCGTAATATATTGGCATCCGGAGGAAATGAAGGCGCGGACATACTCATAAGATCAGAACTTATATCATATAAAGTGGAAAAAAATGAAATTCACGCTGCCTTAAAGAGTGAGGGGAAAGAGAAAATCATCAATGCAAAATATTTAATTATGGCAACAGGAGCCGAACCTATTGGCAACGCATTGCATAGAGATGATTGCAGGAATGTCTATTTTCAGGGAATCTTGAGCAGGGGGTTTTTTAACCAGGATAGCACAGATAAGCTTAAATTAAACATAAAAGAAAATTCAATAATTGTGGAAAGCAGGAATCAAAGATTCTGGGAGGAAGCGGTAATAGTAAAATCCCACAAAAGTGAATCTTCTGATAAGCGTGATTGGGCCATAAAACCAAGCGCTGTTATCAGTTATGGCAAGAAACTTCACACCTGCGTTCCACAAATGGAGAAGAATGTTATACCTATAGGTGAAAGCGCCGGATTGTTTGGTGAACATACCGGTTTTGGAATAGATATGGCTCTGGAAAGTTCTGTCATGGCAGCTAAACTTATTGAAAACGAAAATAAAGAAGAAACTGGCTATGAAAGCTTTATTTCAGAAATAAACAAAACTAAGGAAAGGGTCAAATCAAGTCCCTCACGAGAAAAGGTTCTTAATGGAGAAATACCTGAAATAGAAAGTATAGTGGCGTATTTCAGGAAAAATTAGAAATTATTCTTCATCAAGATTAAAGGCAGATCCACTTTTCATTTGAGCCTTAAGCATTTTTCTGAATCCTCTATTCCCCTTCATCATTTTTACATTTTCCTTCATTGATTTAAATTCTTTCAGCATGTGTCTAACATCTGCCTCAGTACTCCCTGAGCCTCTGGCAACTCTCTTTATCCGTTTTGCATTTATTTCATCTGGATTTTCAAGTTCATAATATGTCATTGAATCTAGCATAACTCTATACTTGGAAAGACGATTTTCTGCCTGGTCAAGATCTAATTCTCCGGCTTTGGCAGCGCCTGGTATTTTGGCCAGAGGTAGAGACTCAAAAAGCCTTTTCAAAATAGAAGGTTTCGAAAACTTTTCCCATATTTCATACATATCCATTAGATTAAATTTTCCGGACATCATCTTAGACAGAGTTTCTTCGGCCTTTTCCTCTGTAATATCTGTCTCCTGAGCAATCTCCATTATGGCTTCTATATCACCCATTCCCAAAAGTCGTTGAAGGAATTTTTTTGGATTGAATATTTCCATGTCTTCAATATGTTCCCCTGTTCCTATGAGGTAAACAGGAGCTCCTGTTTCTGCAACTGCGCTCAGAGCCCCACCTCCTTTTCCAGTTCCATCCATTTTGGTGATTATAACGCCCGTTATTCCCACAGTTTCCTGAAGTGCCCTTGCCTGAATTCCGGCCTGCTGTCCAATCGTTGCATCCATAACAAGCAATATCTCGTCCGGATTCACTTCCTTTTTTAGATGAACAAGTTCCTTGAGCAATTCTTCGTCTAGGGAATCACGACCGCTGGTATCAACGATCTTAACTGCAATTTCTTTCATCTCAGGTACGCTGGCTCTATATATCTTTACAGGATTTTTTTCTCCGGGAATCCCGAAGAATTTTGCACCAGTCTGCTTAGCTATCTGCTGTAGCTGTTCATAAGCTGCAGGTCTGTGAACATCACATGCAATGAGACCGCACGAGAGACCTTTCCTGATGAAAAATCTTGAGAGCTTGCCTGCATGAGTTGTTTTTCCCTGACCGTATAAACCCACAAGCATTATGGTCTGATTTTGAAGCTTAAGTTTGGATTCTTCACCAAGTATTGATAATAGTTCCTCATAGATAATTTTCAAAATAAAATCTTGGGGAGGCATACCTTGAGGTGGTTTTTCT
>JAJZYV010000039.1 GCA_021797955.1 Thermoplasmata archaeon | reverse complement strand
GTACCTCAATGTTTCGTGAGGCATTGAGATCGGAATGAAGTTCAAAATTGCATTGCCTGCACCGAAATACTGAGCCATGCCTAGGAATGGTAATAGTACTGCTTCCCTCAAACTCCAGACATGAACATAAGATAGTTTTATAAGAAACATTTGCTTAGATAGATATGGACAGGATAAAACCACAAAAATTAAGAAAAAATGATGAAATAAGGATTATTGCACCTTCAAGCATGCCTCCGATGAAAGAACTTTCCGAAGGCATTGAAATACTTAAGAAGATGGGATACAGGGTTTCACTTGGAAAAAATTTAAAAAAGCATTCATATGTTAGCGAATTCTCTGCCCCGGTTGAGGAAAGACTGGAAGATCTCCACCAGGCATTCAAAGATGATGTAAAAGCCATATTTTGTGCAAAAGGAGGGCACGGAACAATAAACCTGCTTGACGAAATCGATTATGAATTAATCAGAGAAAATCCCAAAATATTTTTGGGCTACAGCGATATAACTGCCCTCCATATGGCTTTCCAGGAAAAATCTGGACTCATAACATTTCATGGACCAATGCCATCATCCGATCTTGAAACGCTGAATTCTCCCGCATTCATAGAATTCATGGATATTCTTGGTGGAAACACAAAAAGTGTCTACTTCAACCCTGATAGATTTATAAAAAGCAACGGCAAACCTGATGCTGAGGGAATTACAACAGGTACCAATCTTTCAGTTGCCACGGCACTGTTTAACACAGAATACATGCCAGATCCATCGGATAAGATATTTCTCCTGGAGGACACAAATGTAAGGTATGGTGAAATAGATAGGGAATTGTTCAATATCAGTCATTCATACCTGAAAGAATTTAGAGCGTATGTATTCGGTGAGTTCAAGGTTATGGAATCTTCCAGGGAACCCAATTACCTCACACAGAACGCCATACATAATTTTTCTTCTAAAGTTGGAAAACTGTGTCTCTTTGATATGCCATTCGGGCATGGTAAAGAGCATATGCTTCTCCCTCTAAATGCCAAAGTTAGAATTTCATCCGAATTTCCATACATTGAACTTTTAGAAGATATTGTGGAATGATTTTTCAGTTACCCATATAATACAATTTCTTTTTTCCTTTCCATAAAATTGTCCAATTCACCCTGGAATGGTGAAAGAATTTCCCCTATACCTTTTCCATCAGTAATTCCCTTCCTTATGGTGTCCTTACCTGATGCTTTATCAAAATAACTGTCGAAGAATTTAAAATCATCCTCAAACAATCGTTGAATGATGGAAATTATTTTCAAAGTTGAACTGAATGGTTTTAGTAAGTCCCTTTTTTCTGGTATTAGCAGAACACCATTGCAAACCTCCTGGACATGTTTTGAAAAGGTTGGCCTGAATTTAAAATCCATAAATTTTATGCCATCAAGTTTCTCTTCTTTTAGTTCTCTTATGAATTTATCGGATGTAATCCATGGAGCCCCAATTAATTGGAATGGTAATGTTGTTCCCCTCCCCTCTGACATGTTAGTACCCTCGAATAATACCGTTCCGGGATACAGTGTTGCTGTGGTAAGGGTTGGTATGTTTGGAGATGAGGGTATCCAGTCCAGCTGGCACTGGTCATTCCACATATTCCTTGACCATCCCTCCACTGGAACCACCTTTAAATTTGCCTTACTCTCATTTTCAAACTTATTAAAAAAAAGTGCTAATTCACCGAGGGTCATCGAATGTCTCATTGGAATTGGCAACGCTCCGATGAAAGAAAACAATTTTCTGTCCAGAATTGGACCATCCATATCTCTTCCATTGATTGGGTTGGGTCTATCCAGCACAATAAAATTTTGATCATTAGAGCTCTGAGACATTGTGTAGACCATAGTTGCTATATTTGTATATATCCTGCATCCAATGTCCACAAGATCGCAAATTATTGAGTCAAGACTCTCCATAGTTTCCTTTGTGGGATACTTCGATTCGTCGCGGATAGAGTCCCGGTTTCTCATTTCAGAGTCCTGATCCTTTGAGCTGCTTCCCTTTTTTGAATCCCTGTACAGGCTTTCAACCATTACATTCAACTCGTTGTCATAACCTGATCCAACCGGGAGTCCTGCCTGTGCAGTACCATAATAACCGTGCTCCGGAGTTAACAGAACAATTTTCTCCCTGCCTATCTTCTTAACCAAGATATCTAAAACTGATGTGAGAGATGAGGATCTTGCAATGTTATTGGTTATTATACCCACCTTCTTGTTCGAATTTCCTGCAACAAGATTTTTGATGTTCTCAATACCAAGTGTGACCATTGCGGTTCATTCATTCCCTTCATAAATCCTTTTCACTGGTTGTTATCCTGTTAAGTATGATTCACCCAGTGTCACTTCTTTTGTTAATTGGAGAATGCAAAAATAACCTGGATCTTATTAAGCTCACTTGGTGTTCCGCTAATTTATATGCATGTTTGCAATTTTACAGCGTGATTGAGAGTATAAAATTTAAAAAAATAGAACTGCCAATGAAAAAGCCGTTTAAAATTTCCCTTGGATCAACCAATTCCTATGAGGGTTTTATTGTTTCAGTTACCGCAGATGATGGAATTGTTGGATACGGGGAAGCCACTACCACTCCATTCATAACTGGTGACACCATAGGATCACTGGAAAGCGAGTTAAGGATATTTTCGGAATCCCTTAAGGGAATGGATGAGTCCCAGGAAAACCTGAATATAACCATGAAAAATCTCTGCAGGTCAGCAAAGGCAAGCAGAATGGCGATAGATCAGGCTATTTGGGACATAATAGGAAAGCGCGCAAAAACAAGCGTTCGAAAGTTACTCGGAAATAATAAAGATCATATTGACACTTCATACACTGTTGACCTCGTAGATTCTAAGAAAGCCAAGGCTCAGGCGGAAGAACTTATGTCTGATGGGGTTAAAATATTCAAAATAAAAATGGGACTTGGAATCCAGGATGATCTTGAAAGAGTCAAGGTGGTTAGAGACGTGGTTGGGGAAAAGCCAATGATTTACGTAGATTTTAATCAGTCCTACACACCCAGAAAATCAGTTGAGATTTCTAAGAAGCTTGAAAAATTTGAAATTGAATTTATGGAACAGCCAGTGCCCATGCAGGATATACGTGGATTAAAATTTGTTAGAGATAGATCGAATATTCCCATATTTGCGGATGAAAGTATATTTACAACAGATGATGTGTTAAACGTGCTTCAGACTGAGTCTGTAGATGGAATAAATATAAAATTGATGAAATCGGGAGGGATCACCGACTCAATAAAAATGGCTGACCTTGCTTACTCCTACAGGGTTCCAGTAATGATAGGATGCATGGTAGAAACCAGACTGGCGAACAGCGCAGGGCTGGCAGTTGCCCTTTCAAAACCATCTGTTAAATATGCGGATTTGGACGGCTACAGCAGTTTAAAGGAAGATATAGTTGAGAAAGGTATTGAATTCAGGAAGGGAACACTCTATCCACACGACTGCCCGGGAGTGGGTGTCGAACTTAAGAAAACATTTGTTGACAGGGAATTCTCTCAGAAAAAGTGAAAAGTTCTGTAGATAGCCCCAAGAATATTCTCTGTTTTGGAAGAGCCTGCAGTGATATATCCCATTTTTTCACTTAGGATACCTGTGTCCTGAGGAATGCTGGTGGATATGAACATACAACTGTTTTTGTCATTCATCCTGTTAATTTTGGAAAATCTATCCTTAAAATGTTCATTTCTGCCTATAAATATAAATTGATCTCCCTCAATATTTTCCCCGATGTTTTCAAAGTCCAAAAGGTCAAAATTCAGATTCATGCTCCTGAGCCTTTCCAAAACTCCCTTTCCGGTGTTTTTGGCATCGTTGACCTGACTTTCGGGTTTTTGATCAAGAAAGACCAGGAAAAAATGCCTATTCGGGTCTAGATCCTTCCATCTAACAACATTATTGTGAATTGTAGAGAAAGCGTTTAGAACTTCAACGGGGGGATTGTATTTGATTTTTATTTCAGGAATCAGTCTTGCAAGCCTGTCTGCCTTCATTTGCATATTACTGTAATTGCTCTCGCTAATTATGTCATTAATCGAGCTTGCTGAAATTAAACTGTTTGTCTCGATTATATCAACACCGCTTCCTATGCTGTTTTTGACAATTTGCTCCAGGTCAAAATTTGAGGAAAGTGCCTTCATATTGATGGAGTCTGTCAGTATCACTCCGTTATATCCCATTTCCTTTCTTAACAGAAGTTGGACTTTTGGTGATATTGATGCTGGAAATTCTTTGTCGATGGCGTTATAAATTATATGAGATAGCATAATGGAACTCACACCACACTCTATGGCGGACTTAAATGGTTTAGCATCGTTCATCACAATTTCCATTCTTCTCTTATCTATAGGAAGCTCCTCGTGAGAATCTTCCATAACTCCACCGTGGCCTGGAAAGTGTTTTGCAGTGCTTGCAACACCGGAATCCATAAGACCTTTGATCATTGAAATTCCATGTTTTTCAATGGATGAAACGTCAAAGCCATAACTTCTTTCCAGAAGAACGGGATTTACTCCGTAGAGAACATCAAGTACCGGAGCCAAATTCCACTCAATTCCGAATGATTTAAGCTGTTTTCCCATCAGGGAAGCAGCAAAATAACTTAATTTCTCGTTATTGACCATTCCTAGAAAATAGTTACTTGGGCTATAGTCCATCCATGGAATTCTTACAACATTGCCGCCTTCCTGATCAATTGCGATGACCGGTGGATTTGTTCCTTTTTCTTTTACATAAATATTCCTGATTTCTTTCACTAACTTTGAAAGGTCTTCTGCTCCCTGAAAATCCGACCTAAAAAGTATTACGGAAAAAGGGAGTATTTCCCTTATAAACTTGAAAGCCTCCTCTTTACTGTCAACACCGCCCATTCCAGTCTGAATAAAATACCCGCTTCTCATTTCTTATCACCTTTTTTAAACTCGTAATTCCCTATTATTCCCCTAATCTGAATCTTTTTTAAATGGCAAATCATACTTCTTACCTATCTCCAGTCTTCCAATTTTCTCGAATGATCCATCCAGTGATTTGGAATATTCACTGTTATCGTTCAATTGGGTGTAAGATACTCCTCCATTATGGACATTTGAATGTATGATGGTCATGTTTCCAATATAGAATGTGACATGTCCGTGATAAAAAACCAGATCACCCGCCTGAGCTTCATTAAATGATTCAACAGTCTTTGAAGCTTCGCGCTGCCATCCTGAGTTTCTTGGAATTTCTGTGTTGGAAAATCTGAATAACCTCTGAGTAAAACCTGAACAATCGTACCCGAGGTCTGAGGTGCCTCCCCATAGATATGGAACTCCCATGAATTCCTTTGCGAGTTCCCAAGGATTGAAATTTTTTGAAATTTTCACAAGTAAATTTTCGGGAATATTATGTTCAGTTGCATCATCTTCGTTCACGTATGAACCAAAGGGAAGCACCATGTTGCCTGACCTGTGGTTTTTTCTCAACTTGTAAATCTTTTTCGAAGAGTCTACTATAAGATTTTTCATCACATATCCCTTTACCCGGTCTACTCCAATTACACGACAGTATTCTCCTTCTTCTCCAATTATTTCGACCTCTTCTCCAAAAATAAGCTGTGAAGACCTTTCACTTCTAAATTTAGGTTCGCTCCTTAGGTCAACAGTACTCATTCCCACACATTTCATTGATGGGGCATTTATATTTGATTATAAACAGTTTTAGTTGAGGGCGTTAGTTTATATACCGGATCGATCCTAAAATCAGTGTTTTCCTGAGGAGCAATTCAGGACTTGGCCCGAATTTTCATTAAAGAAGCACCGTGAGTGTGTTGATATTCACAGAAAGTGAAACGATTAATCCTTAGAAATGCTTACTGTTGGAGATTTATGATTTTGGAATCTGATTTTGATGAGGAATTGAGAAACTCTGTGAAAGCCGGTACTGAAAGAATGAAAGAAATCTTGAAAATAGTTGAAGATTACAAAAATAAAAATGACCAGATTAAGGTTTTAAAGAAAACGCTTATTGATTTAACTCCTGACAATATGAAAAATGTTAAACTGGATCCGGGAGTATCCCTCAGATTTGTGGAGATAAACACAAAGAATTCCAGCATGCCAATTAAAGTGAATATCTATTCTCCTAATTCTGAATACAAAAATTTACCGTGTATCTACCATATTCACGGAGGGGGGATGATTGTTGGGAGCGTTGAATACGGTAAATTGGAGATGTCTAAATTGGTAAAGGATTTTGGAATAGTCGTCGTGGATGTTGAATATAGATTGGCCCCAGAGTACCCTTATCCGAATGGAATCAATGATTGTTACGATGGTCTCCAGTGGGTTGCAGATCATGCAGATGATCTGGGAATAGATGCCAACAGAATTGGTCTTATGGGAGAAAGCGCAGGCGGGGGCCTTGCTGCATCCCTCGCGTTAATGGCCAGGGATAGGGGTGGACCTAAATTGATATTCCAGTGCTTGATTGCGCCAATGTTGAACGACAGGAATAACACGGAATCAAGTCTTATGTGTTCGGGACCGTGGCCCTCATGGCCAAGGGAACTCAACGAACTTGGGTGGTATGCTCTCCTTGGAGAAATAGCAGGAAAAGACGGAGTTTCATATTACGCGTCTGCTTCAAGGGCTAGCAATCTGAGTAATCTTCCAGAAGCTTACGTGGAGGTGGGTGGACAGGAGGTATTCAGAGATGAGGACATTGATTATGCCCATATGCTAATGAAACACGGTATACCGGTTGAAATTCACGTATATCCCGGAGCATATCACAGCTGGTACGGCGTGGTTCCGGATGCAAAAGTATCCAAAATGGCCTTATTGAACAGGACTGAGTGGATGAAAAGAAGATTGAAATTAAAAACTATTGAGCAGTAGTCGAAAAATTATTCATAATTTGATTCCTGCGGTACCCAATTAATGATTTTCGTAGCTCATCTTTCACTTAATGAAAATCACTCCTAAGTGCCTTCCTCTTAAATAGTGAATAAGATGTGAATAAGGTTATTTATAGTTGTCCTATTGGAGATCATGCCTGAATCTCAAATTGAATCTGTTATTCTTAAGAATAAAAAAGAGTGGACTATGGACGGAGTTAATTTACACGAACTGGCAGAAAGGTATGGCACTCCACTTTATGTCACATCTCAACGGAGAATTCAGGAAAGATTTGAAAATATAAGGGAAGCTTTTTTATCGTTTAACTGGAACTTTGAAATTAAGTATGCAATCAAGGCAAATTCAAATCCAAGAATAGTTGAAGTTCTTTCAAGAATGGGTGCCGGGGCAGATGTCTCTAATCTGACAGAGTATGAAATAGCCCTAAGAGGCGGAGTTGCAAAGGAAAAAATAGTAATGACACCAAACAATCTTGACAAAAATTCTCTTTCGCAAGCGTCTGATTATGGTCTGGCAATAAATTTTGATGATATTAATCAGATGAACCTGTTGGGGAGAAAGTTACCCCACACAGTCTCGTTTAGAATTAACCCGGGTGTCGGAAAAGGAGAATTTCAGGGAACTACTACAGCCGGACCTGACGCGAAATTTGGAATACCATCAGAAAGATCGCTTGACGCTTACAGTGTTGCAAGAGATCAGGGCGCAAAGAAATTCGGCATTCATATGATGACGGGATCCAATGTTCTGGATGCAGATTATTTTGGCTTTGTGGCAGGAAAGCTATTTGCTCTTGTAAGGAAAATATCAAATGAATTGGGAATTGAATTTGAATATGTAGATCTTGGAGGGGGATTTGGCGTTCCCTACAGGTCTGGAGAAAAAGAGCTTGACTTAAAAAAAGTAGCCCAGGGTGTGTGGAATTCGATGAACAAGAATTTTGAGGGCTACCATGGAAAGCTTCCAAAAATCCTTCTGGAACCCGGAAGATATTTGGTAGCAGACTCCACAATATTGATTGGTAGAGTGACAAATGTGAAGGAATATGGAAAGAGGTTCATAGGCACGGATCTGGGTATGACAACACTCCTCAGGCCTGCACTGTACGGAGCTTACCATCCTATTGTTGTCCTCGCGGATCATGGAGGTGCTGAGAGGGAAGGAAAAATAGTGGGTCAGGTATGCGAAAATACCGATGTGATCGTGAATTGGAGATCAATTCCCGATGTGAAAATTGATGATCTGATTGCAGTCTTGAATGCCGGAGCCTATGGCTATGCTATGAGCATGAATTTCAACGGAAATCTGAGATCCTCCGAAGTGTTAATTTCTGATGGTAAAGCTTACCTCGTTAGGAAAAGAGAGACTGTTGAAGATCTTTTACAGAATGTGGTATGATTACCTCATTCTGGAAGAAACAAAATTCATCAAAATATCATCAATTCTCTCCCTCAATTGCTGATCACTTTCATTGAAATTATTCAGTATTATACTGAATGAAACATCAAGTGAACTAATATATCCGGTCAGTGAAGAACAATACTGGAAGGATCCTGTTTTTGCCCTTATTTTTAAATCGTCCATTTTATTGAGCCTGTTTTTAAGAGTCCCTTCTCCCTTGGACGGCAATAGATCAATAAATTCCTTATTTTTACCCTGCTTTATCCTGAATATTAAATCCGAAAGGAATGATGTTGTGAGAAGATTTTGCCTTGAAAGGCCACTTCCATCAACTATTCTAATGCCTTCCATATCCAAATTTAGTTCTTTCATCAGATTTTCAATAATTTTTGTGGACTCCTTCCAGTTTCCCCTCCCCCCGCTCACATGGTGTGAAAGGTATTTGGTTACAACCTCGATTGAAAAATTGCAGCTGAATTCCTCTATATGATGTAATATGTCTGTCAATTTTTTCTCATAAGTACTGTTATATTCCGCTGTGTTCAGGTGCCCAATTTTAAAATCTAACTTATGTCCAATTATATTGCTCATGGCCATTGTAAAATGTCTATACTGGTTGTTCACACTCATTGAGTCATCTTTGTGATTTACCTGGTCTTTTAATTTTGAGTATCTGATTTTCTTACCGGGAATGCACCCTTCGTTTACAGAGTAGGGAACTATGCATGTTTGGTAACAATATGGAGAATCTTCGATTTCCCATCCACTACCATAGGGTAAATTATCCAGCACCTGATCATCGAAGGTTATACCAGTTATATCCCTATTTTCTTTCTTTCTTAGAATATTCCGCATATCGCTCAAAGAAAACAGTGGGCATGGATCTCCTGATACATACAGCCTATCTCCAGTGTTAGAAAATTTCGTGACAAAATTGAACTCACGCCCGAGTATTTTGTATGCTGAATATCCTGAAACTACTTTCATGTTTGAAGCTGGAAGCAAGGACATAGTTTCGTTACTGGACTGTAAAATGTTTCCATCACTGTCCCTGAAGCATGTAGATATTATTCCTGCCATATTTCCCCTCTTATTTTTTATTCTTTCCTCTCTCTTTCGAGCATTGCCATTACCCTATTCATGTCATACATATTCTCCTCCAGAAGCTGGATAGCGTTTGACTGCTCAAGACCAAACTCTCTGATTAGCATGTTTTGCGCCCTTTTGCGAAGTTTTTCATTGTACCATGCACCCATGTTTGACATTGTATTCTTATAGGTCAGACCAAGCTTGATTGCTATTGTTGTCGATATTGCTCCAAGAACCATTTTTTGGCATGTTCCTGCTTTCATTCTGGTAGAACCCTGTATTATTTCCGCACCTGTTAGACAGCAAATGCTGACATCTGAAATT
>JAJZYV010000038.1 GCA_021797955.1 Thermoplasmata archaeon | reverse complement strand
AAAGTGATACAACGAGCGAACGAAGAAAATGGAGCAGTGGTAGGGCTAAACTATGAGATTAGAATAGAAGGTCCACTGAATAGGAGGTTAAAACATTTTCAAAATATAAAAATAGACATTAGTTTAAGAGACGATTTGTTTAGGGAACCCCAAGTAAAGTACTTTTTGCCTAGATATCAGGATATACCTTCATTCCTGGTTCCTATAATGGATATGTACGAAATAGGCGTTGAAAAAGTGTCATATATCCTGGAGAGGGAGAAGATGACGGATATTTATGACCTGTACTTTTTAATCGAGGTAAGAAAATTGCACATAGAAAAAAACCTTTTAATGGAAAAAATGCAGAAACGAAATGAGAAGTTTGATGTTGAAACTCTTTTAAAGAAACTTGATGCAACAACTGATTCGATCAAATGGAAGTCAGAATTAGCTTATCTTGTAAATCCACTGCCTGATTACAATGAAGTCATAAAGAAAATCAAAATGGAATTGAGTTTGCCTTAATTACTCTTCAAGATACTTGGAATGTGCTGCAGATTAAGAATTTCTGACAAATTTTTTAAAAACAGTTTTAGCTGAAAGAATAATGGGTACGGATTTGTTATTAGTGTTGACACTTTAGCCGATAGTCGTTACAGATCTGTCAATGCTGTAGAACATTAATATTCTCTGAGAAGCTAAATACATACCATTTAACAAAAAGGATCCTATTTAGTCAAAATTAAACCAATTTAAATCGATCTATTCATAATTAGAGAATTTCACGACAATCTCGTTGATTTGTTCGGGACTGTTCCATAATTCCTGAGGGTGAGGTAGCTGCATTAGTCATTAAAGAGTTATTTAATAAATTGGATAATAAGAATCATCCCGCATTTAGAGCATTCAGACTCAATTACGGTAAAGGTAGACTATCAGTAAGTGTTTGCAGAAATGGTCATATTATTCTATTTTTGCTTATTATAATAAGCATAATTAGGTAAAAATGCTTATTATAATGGGCAATTATTGATAGGTATTAAGAATTAAGAATAAAATGCCAAAAAGTCTCCTGAAAACAGTTATTGCTGATCAAAGAATGGAAATGAAAAGACCTAAAAAAGTGATAGATAGAGAATTGCTGCAATGAATTCCTACGAAACTAGAAAATAAGGCTCTTATCATAAAAGGACTCAGGAGGGTTGGCAAGAGTACAATGCTTAAACTTTTCGTGCAAAGTAAGTTTAAAGACCGATTCTGTTATTTGAATTTTGACGATGAGCGATTGTTTGATTTTAAGGTGGAAGATTTTCAACTTATGATGGAATGCTTTATTGAAACCATGGAAAATTGCCGAACACTTTTTCTTGATGAAATCCAAAATGTTGTTGGATGGGAATCCTTTGTGAACAGGATGTTAAGGTCTGACTACACTGTTTATATCACCGGATCTAACGCCAACCTGCTAAGTAAAGAACTGGGTACTCATCTTATGGGAAGGCACTTGGATTTTGAGTTGTTCCCATTCTCTTTTCGTGAGTTTTTATTGGCCAGTAAAGTAGAAATTCCTGAGACGGATTCTTTTGATACAGGAACTATTGCAAAAATGACAGTCTCTTTTGAGGAATATTTTAGAAGCGGGGGAATGCCTGAAATAGTTCTTTCAAAAAACACTGAAATCCTGAGTTCCCTGATTAGCGACAATATTTAAAAGGATATGGTAAGTCGCTACAAAATTAGGAAATTATCTGAAATAAGATCTATGATTTTATTTTTGTTGAATGATATTTCCAATGAAATTACATTTAGGTCTATCAGTCGTTCCTTGGGAATAAAAAGCGAGACAACTGTGAAAAAGTACGTCACTTACGCTTCCGAAACCTATCTGGTTTTCATTGTCGAGAGGTACTCTAGAAAAATCAAAACATATCCTTCAAGCCCTAAGAAGTTATACTGCGTTGATAACGGTCTGTTACGGATTTATACGGACAATTTTATTGAAAAGAATGGGAGATTGCTTGAGAATATGGTTGCAGTGCATTTAAAACGAAATCAATATGATTTCTACTATTACAGGAAGGTCGATAAAACTGAAGTGGATTTTGTTTTGCCTGATCAGAACTTTGCTATTCAGGTATGTTATGTGTTAAATGATGGAAACGAGAGGAGAGAAATAAAAGGACTGATGAAGGTGTCAGATGACCTGGGGATCGATAATCTATTAATAATCACAAAGAGCCAAGAAAATTCCCTTCAAATCAATGGACATTACATCAACATTATCCCAGCGTGGAAATTTGTCATCTTTGATCTGAACCATTTTAGGAACAACATTTGATTTAAAACGATCCAAATTGTAAAATAATATTGATCCCCTGGCAAATCAAATTGCCGGGTATTAAAGCCATATTACGAGAGGTTTTCCTTCTCTGTTCCAATACTCTCCATGTCCTCTTTTGGCATTCTCAGAACGAGATAAAACACTATTATTATCCCGACCACTACTGAAAGTATGATGCCGTATGCACCAATACTGTATGGGTATGCAGGAAATGGGAAAAATTCTCCATATATTGCAAATCCATAAACAACGGTGGCAAGAAGTGGACCCAGAGCTAACGGAAGCAATCCCTTAACTTTCATTTTTAAGGTCTTTTTCCCATAAATTGGCAGAGAGAAGTTCGCAAGTATATGTACGATGTAAAGTACAACTCCATTAACTGCCGTTATTATGGTGGCGCCAATGAGTGGGCCAAAAAGCAATCCTCCAACGAGTGTGAGCGCAACTATCACTATCCACTCAACTATTATCACCTTGTGGGGAGACCCAAATCTCTTATGAACCACTGCCATGGATTTCGGGAATACTATCCCATCCCTTGCAAGTGCAAATCCTTCCCTGCTGAATGCATTGCCTTCTGCAATTGCGTTGGATATGAAACTGTTCAGCGTTATGACGATAAATGCAACCATCACAACCGGGCCGAAATAGTTGCCAACTACTGTAAATCCGGGGTTAGTTGCGATTGAAAAAGAAGACATGTTGTTGATCCCCCATCCTATCACCATGGCATATGAGACCAAGACATAAACAACGGCTGTTATGCCCATTGCTATGAAAATTGCCTTTTTAATGATCTTTTTAGGTTTCCTCAACTCTTCAGACAGTGTAATCACCGATCCAACTCCCACGAATCCAAGAATGGAAAATACTGTGGCCAGACCGAGGTTACCTAAAGAGTTTCCATCTGGAGTAAATGGCACAGCTGAATTGGCTGATCCTGCCTTAATTATGATTGCTAGTGAGATACCAATAAGGAAACAGACTTCAATTGTTGCACCTATAACAGTATAGGTTAACGAAGGTTTTAAGCCCCTGTAAAGAAGAAGGAGAATTATTGAGAGTGGTATGAATGCAAGCGGTATCCATCCGTATGGATTGGCATAAAGCGAGGGTATCAGTGGCCAGAGCACTCCTGCAAAGAACAAAACTGCGAATCCGCTTAGTGCGCCAAGAACATTGATAAAATAGAGCCATCCTGAAAAGATTCCAAATTTAGGTCCCAAACCTGCTCTAACGTAGGCGTAGTAGCCGCCGGCATGGGCGATTCTTCCCGAAAATTCATAATTCATATACATGGCTGAAGAAACACCGATTATTGCCAGAAAGAAGACAAACGTGGCAGACGGCCCTACATACCCTGTTTCAACGACCAGAAATGAAGCTGCTACAGCTGCTGGCGCAATAAATGCTATGGATTGAAAGACTCCAGCCCATAATCCTCCGACATTCCTGTGCAGTGAATGTGGCTCCATTATGCCACACCCCTTTCAATAACATTCTTAAATATCTGGAATCCCATGTCATTCAGTTCGTCTGGGATGTTAAGCGCTGCCATATACCTAAACACATTTCCAAAATGCCCACAGGTATGCATGATAAGCCCTGATTCCAACATGCTGTGCTTGAGATTTTTCATTTCATTCTCTTTCAATGGTTTCCCGTCCTTGCCCAGTTCAACCCCGATCATGAAGCCTTTCCCTCTTACCTCGAGAATTCTCTCCGAGTCAATGCTCCTAAATTTCTTCATTAGTTTTTCACCATCTGCCTTAACCCTGTCAAGATGCTTTGGTATTTCCCTTATAACATACTCCCCGGCTGCCAGTCCCAGCGGATTAGCCCTGTATGTCCCCATATGGAATGGCTTGGGCAGCTTTCCATCATAATCGTCCCTGAAATGTATCACTGAAATTGGAATCCCGCCACCTACAGATTTGCTTATACAAACAATGTCCGGAGTTATATTCTCATGTTCAAATGCCCACATTTTTCCAGTTCTTCCCATACCTGATTGAACTTCATCCACAATCATCGCCAGATCATATTCGTCACAAAATTCCCTCAGGGCTTTTAGAAACCCCTGGGGTGGCACAATATATCCTCCCTCACCCTGAATGGGTTCAACTAGAATAGAGTCAGGCCTATCATAGCCAGCCTCGTTATCCTGCATGAGTTTCCTTAAATTTGAAAGTATATCAGATACATCCTCCTTGTACCAGAGACTGTAGGGATAAGGTACCCTGATAACTTCCTGACCTTTAGAGTATACTGTCTTCCTGTATTTGGTGCCAGCAGTTGCGGAAATTATTCCACCAGATACACCATGATACGCACCTTCGAATACAATTGTGGGGGATTTCGGCCCTCCCACGGAATGCGCTATATTTACTCCTGTTTCTACGGCGTCCGCTCCACTAATACCGAACATTGACCGATAATCCTGCATATTGCTGGGAAAGGACTCAGAAAGCGCTTTAAGGAATCCAATTCTGGCTTCAGTGGGTATCTCTAGAGAATGCCAAGTTTTGTCCATCTGGTTCTTAACTGCTTCTATTATTCCTTCACTGTAACCCAGGTTCAAAACACTAATGCCCGTCATCCAGTCAATGAAGGTATTTCCATCAACATCCGTAATTACGGAATCCCTGGATCTGCTAACAGCAATGGGAAATGAGTCTGTATAAGTGACAGTTCTTGTCTCATAGTTTTGCTGTTCCCTTAGCATACTCTGACTTTTTGGTCCGGGGATTTTAGTCTTCATGCTTGGTACATGCATCAATTTATTATTTTCCATGCAAATCAAAAATATATAGAATAAGTGGTAAATTATAGTTATGGTTGCCACTATAAATCAGATAAAATTGCAATAATTTCTCTATTCTTTGCTAATAAACGATAAATAATCTTATCTAAGAGGAAAATATTGATAAATCATGCAAAATTATGTTATTGACAGGCTGGACTCCCTTATACTTTATGCACTTGGCGAGAATCCAAGATTCTCCCTTAATGAATTGCAGAGAAAAACTGGTATTTTATCCACTTCCACAATTAGCAGGCGCATTAAAAAGCTTAGACAAAATGGATTTATTAAAGGGGAAAGATTAGTTCTTGATTACGAAAAGTTAGGTTATGGATTCATAACTGTGACATTTGTTAAAGCCAGATATGGACCTGGGTATGTTGACAGAGTTGCTGAGAAGATTAAAAAAATACAGGGGGTGGAATCAATGGTTTTCCTGCTCGGAGATATTGATTTTTTGGTGACAACATACAGTAAATCCAAGGAGGACTACGGCCACATACTTGAAGAGTTGACCAAGATAGAGGAGATAGAGAGAACAGACAGCAGAACAGTTCTCAAAGCATATGATCAGAACAGGATTAAAATTTAAAAAAACTTGAAATAATGAAAGAATCAATCACGGCCATACTAATTTCCTATACATTGGAAAAATGCAGCTGACATTTTATTCCACAGTTTTTGAATTCTCAAGTATAAACTCCCTGATTTTTCTGGCACTTTTCACAATCCTCCCAAAGGTTTCAAACGTGATCTGCTGTTCCTTATCGGATAGGGCATTGTCAGGATCATTGTGTACTTCTATTTCCAGCATATCACAACCGGCTGAAACTGCGGCTAATGCCATGGATTCAACATAATCCCTGTTTCCGGATGGATGGCTGGGGTCGGCACATACTGGTAGGTGACTGATCTTCTTGGCTACAGTTATTGATCCTATATCCATTGCAAACCTTGTTCTCCTTTCAAACCCCCTGGTTCCCCTGTAGCACAGGACTACGTTTCCGTTACCTCCTGAAAGAATGTATTCCGCAGAACTCATCCATTCATCTGTGGAATTTCCCATGCCGTTTTTTAGGAGAACTGGTTTATTTGATCTTCCAAGGAATTTGAGCATTGAGAAGTTTTGGGAATTTCTTGAACCAACCTGAATCATATCTATTCCATCCCTGAAAAAGGGATAATCGGATATATCCATTAATTCAGAGACTATTGGCAATCCTGTCTGTTCCTTTGCTTTTTCCAGGATCCTTATTCCATCCTTCCCGAGTCCCTGGAAATTATACGGACTGGTTCTGGGTTTAAATGCACCACCTCTAATCATATCTGCACCGAGTTTCTTTACCTGTTCGGCAATCTCAGTCGTCTGCTCAAGGCTTTCAACTGCGCAAGGACCGGCGGCAATGATCAATTTCTTTCCACCAATGTTTATGTTGCCTATTGAAACGTTGGTATTCCTATCTGTCAGGTCTCTTGAATAGAGGCCTGTTTTCACTGCGACCAGATTTTCTTTGTCATCCTTCAGGATTGGAGCACTATCGTCCGGTGTTATCAGAATATTTTTCCCGTAAAGATGCATGACCCTGTAGGATGTGGTTGAATCTGCAATTCTATCCTTTAAGCTTTCCATGTATTCTTCGTTCTTAGGTATAAAAATCATTTAATTTCCCCCATTAGTGATTCAAGTGATGTTCGTATATTTTCGAAAACTGATTTTGAATAGGGATTCAGGAAAACGCTCATGTTCAAAACCTCCGGACTCTGCAACTTTGAAATTAGCGACACCTGCTCCAAAACCTCAGCTGATCTTGTCATGGGTTCCCTGCCAGTACTCAGTCTTGAACTGATAAGTGAAATTATGTATGGAGTCACCAGCATTTCAGCCATTAACTTATCGTGGTCGTCATACCCTATGGGGATCAATTCCATATCGCCAAATAATTTTCTAATCAGAACCATGGATCCTTCAGGAGAAATATCGTCTATGAAGAAGATCTTCCTCTTGTTGCCAGACTGGTAACTAAGTGGACCGAACAGTGGATGTATACTTATGATCCTGTTCCTGAGTGCTTTCATTATGGATTTGGTTGACCCAATTTCGATTATGTTTCTTAATTCGGGATGGCTAACGCAAAATTGCAGGGCTTGCTCCTGTGGTATGGATAGCAATATTGCATCGCTCTTTTGCAATTCCCTTGAATCGGGCTCATTTCTCCCATCCAGTATGTCAAATCCACCTACTTCGTGTCCCATCGCAATAAATATGCCGGTGAGGAGAGTCCCCATTCGTCCTCTGTTACCCATTATGAAGACATTCATTCAGTCCACCTGAACCTTGAGACCAATACCACCTGAATGTACGACCTCAGACCTGATCATCATCGTGCCATTATTGGATATAACTATGTCAAATGCACCAAGGTCTTCGCCATGACCTATTTTGATGTCTGCATTGCTGCAATTTCCATGTATAATGTGAGCTCCCTTCTTAACAGCACCCAATTTGAATTTTTCATCCAATTTATCGGTGGCGTAAACCTCAGCACCTGGATTGCAACTTATAGTCGAAGCCAAAAGCTCAAGAGTTCCTGTTGGCCCTCTTATCACTAATGTCTCAGAAGAAAAGTCATTCTCTGCGGGGATATCCAATGAGGTTTCGCAGGAAATAGTGTATTCAAATATCATGTTTAGAATTCCCTTTTGTATAGAATCCGCGGGATGAATATTATCAATCACTTGAATCTCCCTTTCGCGATCACGAATTTTCATATTTTCCTTAGACTTAAGGACTGAAATATGTTTGGAAAGTTTTCTCCTCTCATCAAAAAGCCTTAACAACTCCTCAGTATTCTTAAAAATTTCCTGTCTTAATTTCTGAAGTGACCCTGACGTAACATCCTCTATAAAATAAACCACCACTTTTTCTATTCATCGTGATAGACATTGTCTAACACTATATAACAATTACTCATTAGGTAATGGATTTCTATTTTATGTTGGTTGATAAATTTAACTTGTAAGAATTTGTTTGGAAACAATCTATACCCTCTTTTATATGATTTTTATTGCTAGAATTTCTTTCCGAGTGGATTGATTTTCATCTATACTCATCTTCTAATTAAATCCATATCAGAATATGTTTCATTGTTCAATATACAGACTCGCTTCAATATATACTAGCAGAATGATGAAGTTATTTACATTCTTATATTGGGTAAAACAATGTTAAAATACGTTATGTGTATACAAAAATAGATGACCCAGATCATTAGTGTAAGAATTGAAGATGACTTATACGAGCAATTGAAGAAATACGATTTAAATGTTTCTGATTTAATCAGGAGGTCTTTGAAAAAAGAGGTTTTAGCTATGGAAAGGGAGATTTTGGCAAAAAAGATACAGAACCTATCAGAGAAATTTAAAGGGGAGTCGCTGGGGAACTTCTTAATGGTTAATAAAAAAAGGAGTGATTAGTATAGTAAAGCAATATCTTATTGATGGGCCCTCTTTCATAAAGTTATTTTTGGTTAAATCTGATAAGGCCCTTGAAATAATTGAGAATTCTTATATTTTAGAATCCTGCTATTCAGAAGTCGGGGATCTTATAGCAAACAGATGCCTAATGGAAGAAGAGGAAGAGGAAAAAAATAGAATTATTTCCATAGGGGAAGATTTGATGGACATTATGAAAAATGTTGATACTCTCAAAGGAACATGGGACAATTTCAGAACTATGCTGGATATTGCAATATATAAAAATATTAATTTCAGGGATGTCTCATATCTTTGGAACGCGAAGGAAATGAAACTCACGCTTCTGACAGATAATGAGAAACTCAACAAAATCGGGAATAAGCTGGAAATAGTAAGTAAGACTGTTGAAAATTTGTAAATTTTCAGTTTAAGTTTATTGTCCATTTTTTTAACCAATTCGTACCATAAGATAAAACCTAAAGGAATTAAATTTATCTAATTTCGATGATTCAATCGTTGTTCAACTCAGAAGTATTATCCGACCCATTTATCCTTAATTCTATGAGTTTATTCCTTGAAGTGAAACCTCTTAGAATCCTCACCTGTTCAGTATTCACGTGGAAGTTATTGGCTACCTGTTTGATGATGTCATAATTTGCCCGATTGTTTTTCATTGGTTCTTCCGTAAAAATTGTGAGATTATCTCCATTTCTATTCAATTTGCCCCGTCCAACTCTAACCTTCACATGGAGGATCACACTGGTCTTATACAATATATGAATTAAAGATTTTCACTTATGGGAAAGAGATCCCTCTTTTGTATAGTTAAAATCATTCTTTCTCCATTATTTTAAATAATTATTTAAATTAAAAACGTGAAACTCAGTTAAAAACAGTTAAATTACGAATAATTCAACAATTCCATCACTTAGTCCCGTTTAATTGATATAGGACGGAACCCTGATATTGTTATTGTCGGTTGGAGAAGCTTCCGCCTTTGATTTGTAGGTTTTGACAGGTATCACTCCAGACCAGTAGGGCAGATTGGAATCAGCAGGATCATCCTTTGGCCATCCTCTTCTGGCTTTAGCCGAAAATGTCTCGATTTTCATTTCAAGGAAACCTGTAGACTTAAGTTCGATTTGATTTGGTTGTCTACAGTCGCTCCACCTTCCAGGAATAATTTTTTCTGTTATTATTCTTGAAGCTAACATC
>JAJZYV010000037.1 GCA_021797955.1 Thermoplasmata archaeon | reverse complement strand
GCGATCCTGTGTTCATTCACGACCTTGTAGGCCATACCATTTGTAAGCAAAAATGCGTGTTCAAGCATTTCGAAATCATAAGGTCCTACTTCAAATGCCCTTTCCTCAAGAGCAACAAGTTCCTTTATGTCATTTTTTTGTAAAGCTTGAATAATTGTATTACTCATTTCTGATTACCTACCAAATATTATTAATCCATGCTGTAATTATGCTTCATGTTGAAACAGGGGGGATTGGATTATTCGACTATTTCGGATCAATTAAGACAGGGAAAGCCCGTATTAATATTTGATGATGCCAAAAGGGAGGGGGAAACAGACATGGTTTATCCTTCCGAATATATAACCTCAAAATCAATTCTCGATTTGAGAAAGAATGCAGGTGGTCTGATCTGCACAACATTGAGGAAAGAGGATGCTGATTTTCTGAACCTTCCATTCCTGGAAGAACTGTATGAAAGATTTTTGCCCTATGGAAAGGAGGCTACAAATACTTCAGACATGAAATATGATTCGCACTCGTCATTTTCCTTCACAATAAACCACAGGAAAACATATACAGGAATAACAGACAATGACAGATCTTCAACAGTAAGAAATTTTATTTCTTTCCTAAAAAAATCGGAGGAAATGATCAATCCGCTCACTGAATTCTACAAAGAGTTCAGAATTCCAGGGCATGTTCATCTGCTCATTGCAAGGGATGGTTATTTTTCGAACAGGAAGGGTCACACAGAACTGGCAACCTATTTGCTTGATCGTTTAGGATTTTTTCCCAGTGCAACACTTGCGGAAATGCTATCGGATTCCGGCAGTGCTATGGATTATGATGAAGCCAGGAGCTATGCAGATAAAAATGGATTAATGTTTATAGAAGGAAAGAGCATTATCGATGAGTGGATGGATGAATAGGGTAATGGCTACCGGGGTTTTTGATTTACTTCATTTGGGACACATACACTATCTGCAGGAAAGTAAGAGTTTGGGCGATTACATGATAGTGGTGGTTGCTACCGATGAAATGGCAAGGAAAAATGGGAAGGAACTTATATTTTCAGAGGACTACAGGAGAAATATGGTTTCATCCATAAGATACGTGGATGATGCAATTATAGGTAATCAGGGGGATATTTACAAGACAGTTGAACAGGTAAAACCCGATATTATCACCCTTGGTTTTGATCAGTCATTTAATGAGAAGATAATAGAAGAGGAATGCCTCAAACGCGGACTGAAGGTGAAGGTTGTAAGGTGTTCAAAATTCAATTCGGCAGAACCAACGGGTACCAGATATATCAAACAGAAGATTATGGAAAGCAAGGTGATAAGAAATTGAAGCTTTTTGGTGTTGCAGATACAACTTTTGCCAGATTTAATATGGGCGGTTCGGTGATTGACCAACTGCAATCAATGGGTACAAATCTTAGCATTAAAAGATACACAGTTCCCGGGATTAAGGATCTGGCAGTTGCTAGTCTGATACTCTTTGATAGGGGTTGCGATATTGTAATTGCCTGTGGAATGCCGGGACCCAAACCGGTGGATAAAATCTCAAGTCAGGTAGCGTCAACTGGATTAATGGAAGTACAGTTGAAGACCGGTAAACATGTGGTTGAGGTTTTTGTACACGAGGATGAGGCGAAGGACGAAAGAGAACTGTCATGGCTTTGTGACCGAAGATCAAGAGAGCATGCTGAAAATGCTTTTAACTTAATATTCAACCCCGAACTCCTGACGAGAAAGGCAGGAACAGGTCAGCGGCAGGGATTTGAGGATGTTGGCCAGGTAGGATTAACCAGCAGAGGGGGAAATTTAGGACATTGAGAGGTGAAAAAATGAAATTGGGAATAGTTGTATCGGAATATAATTTTGACATAACGATGATGATGCTCGAAAGGGCAAAGGATCAGGCAGAGTTCTTGGGTGTGGATATAGATGAGGTAATGAAAGTACCGGGCACCTTTGACATACCGATGGGTGTGTTAACTCTCGCACAAAGAGGAGGATTGGATGCTATTGTAACACTTGGCGCTGTGATTCAGGGGGAAACAAAGCACGATGAGATTATTATGCAGAATGCCGCCAGGAAGGCAATGGATATTTCAATCGAGAAAAATATACCGGTGACTCTGGGAATAACCGGCCATGGTGAGACCAGACTGCAGGCCGAATCTAGAATTGAGGTCGCCAAATCCGCTGTAGATGCGGCTGTAAAACTTGTAAGGCAGAGAGAAAAGGTTCTTAAAAATAATAAGAAATCCAAATAATTTTACATCAATATGATTTTTCAGAGAGTCAATTTGAAGATCTTAAGTTTCCAAGGGTTTCATTGATTTCAGCATATGCGTTGTGTGGATGAATGCTCTCCTCGCTTTCTGATGTCACGCTAAGTACAACTTCGTCAGGTAAACCATTAAAGACATTAGCAACTGTATTTCCAACATGCCTTACAATGTCTTCCACAAACATTGGCCTCAGATGCGCAGAGAGTACATGATCCCCCTCATCCTTTCTTTTAAGGAGCGAAAGCAAACTTCCTCCCAATGATTCTTCCACAACATCAATTAAGTTTATGAGTTCAAAAATGGGTAAATTATTGAATGTAAGGGAAACACTAACACGATTTCTCTGATTGTGTGTTACGGAGGGAATTCTTCCATCAATACTGTTCATCTCAGTAAATTTGGATTGAAGAATACTTCGTGTGGTTTCCATTGCACAGGGGCAGGCATTCATGGTAAGCAGTTCCACTTTCATTTTAGTGAATATTTTTCCTTTTCTATTGCCGTTATATTCTATCGTGATCGGATAGGATACTAGAGAATCCTTTCCATTGTTAGAAGACCTGCTCAAAAAGATTTCTGTCGTCAGGTATACGTATACCTTACTTGAGTAATCAAACCGTTCCAATGCATTCTGCCCTATCCTGTGGCAAAGCAATTCAAGTGATTTTAAATTGGTCTGATTATTTATGATATCGTAAATGGACTCAATTGCCCTAGACATATCCGCCCCTTTTCTTGATTTAGGAATATCAACAAACACATCGATTGAGGCAACTATATTAAACTTCTCAGAATTTCTCGAGACAAGAACTGGGACTCTCACATACTTTACGCCAGCGCGTTGAATAGGAATCAGATTATCAGGTCTCATTCCCTGAACATCCTTAAACTCACTCATTCCAATCAGTTTTGTTTCTTACTGTCTCCGTAAGCCTTTTTGATAACTTCCTCTATGTCCTTGTATTTCTCCTCTAATGATTTTTGTTGTTTTCCCAACGTGTTAATCCTTATTTCGCTCAATTCTTTTTGTTCACTCAACTCTTCCTTAAGCTTCTTCGGATCGTCAACTTTGTACAGTACTGGACCAACACTTCTGTATATCGGAGACCCATCGGCTATCTTGTCCAACTCTTCCAAGGTCCTTGAAAGCTCCTTAATTCTAACCTCAAGCTGATATTTCTGGGAGCCAATCTGTTCCAGTTGATTTTCAATCTGTTGAGCCTGCTTTATTTGATTCTGTAAATAATTACTTATTCCTCCTTCCATTATTTAATCGCCTCATTTAGTTTGTTAGCTACCAACAACCACCTAGTTATTGAACCGAGAGCAGCCCTTAGTGCTGCAGTATCAATGGCTTCTATATAAACATGAAATGCATTTTCACTATCAATAACACTGCTCCTCACTCTGGGGCCTTTCATATCAAGATTTGGTATAATAGCTTCAACTTGATGCATAAATTCTGACTTAGGAAGTGTGATTGTGATTTTTATTTTCGACATCGCTATATTCGGTATGCATACAGGTCAAAAATATTTATGGAAGGTTGTATTCTCGACCCATGGGCTCGTGGCCTAGTCTGGATAAGGCACCGTCCTTCTAAGTCGGTGATCGTGGGTCCGAATCCCACCGAGCCCGTCCTTTATATGATATAATTTATAATAACATGATTTTGGAACAAAATTATTTGTGGTACTCCTCAAGGAAATCAAGCACTCTTGGAATGTCCTCATTCCTAAGTATTGCCCGCACTCTCCCGTATCCGTATTTTGGCCTTTCTAATGTAGTGCCACTGTTTCTTTCCCTTGTGGAAGGATCAAGTCTTCGGTTGTGTCTCTTTACAGGATCGTAATATTGTCCTGACAGTGGGTTTGCGGATATTTGTGAGATCTCCGTGAGAGGAATCTGGTCCTTCAAATATTCAATAATCATCATCATGATCTCCCAAGAAGCCTTTTTTCAAAACGTCTATGACCAGACTCTGTTCTTCTATGATCTTCTTCAGAACTTAGATCTCCTCGTCTCCGCAGTCAGTATCACATTCTCGAAGAATGGTTCAATGACTATGTGGTACTTCTATTCCTCTGTATATTTGGACTTCATGAAGAATCTTTTGTGATATGAAAAACCGCTTTTTGCATGTTCTTCATGTTTCTATTCTCTTCTGTAATATTCTTATCATGGCGTTCCAGAACTGTAATAGATCGGATCACAGCTGACGAGTAATCACCATAAAGAGGGGAGATTTTAATAATAACCAACTTTCCTGGCCAGATCGAACCTCGTGAATTCTTGAAATTTACTATTATGAGAATCACTTCTATTCCCAGAAAAAATTTAAGCCGGATTTAAATAGTATATTTTATTATTAAATTTATGAATAAGTTTTCCAAATCCCTAATTGTTCTCGTTGTTTTTTTATCAGTTCTAGGAATGGTTGTTTCAATTCCTCATCCAGTTTCACTTGTCCAAAAAAGCAATTCTGAATTAAATACTGGGATAAACAAATTCAATTACACAACTGCAAAGCCTGGGGGTTCAAACAAATCCTTAAACAACTCACTTGAAAATCAAGTAATGTATTCGGCAAACAGATCTAAAATCCCAATGAAAACCCTCTTTATTCCAAATTTCAAGGATCAATCAAGAATGATGGGTAATCTGGTTTCCTCTGGATACACTTCGTCGCCTGCACCTATGGGACTGGCTTTTGAGGGAATTTGTAATGTATCTGGACAAAACGTTGGAAGGAATTTTACTACCAGTTCATTTTCCACCACTCTTAACATGTCTAGAATACAAACAGCCAATCTCGCAGATAATGCACCCGCCTATATTTCATTTCAATTAAATTCAATTCTTTCTAATGTGGTAATCCATAACAATTCGGGATATCAAATGTGGACACAGAACGTTGTAGATTACAATACACTCACTCATAAAATTACGTTCGTTGACAATATTTGGAATTTTACAAGTTTAAAGAATATCTCATTACCATCCAGTTCGTTTTATTGTTCGTCTTCACCGAGAGAAAATTTTAGCAACGCATTAATTAATGTTGGACCAACACTTAAAACTGGTTCAAGTTTTTCGATTACCCTGTATTTGAATACAAGTTTGATAAACAACAGACAGGCTGTTTATTTTAACTACACATTACAGAATTCCGCAGGAGTTCAATCTGGTTGTTACGAAAAAGCCGTATTTAATTCAACACTGCCGCATGAAAACTATAAAACTCCAAAATTAACATATCTGGTCAGTGGAACAACTCTCAACCACTTCAATTTGCTTTATGATGCCGAAGCCATCATTGGTGGACCAGGAGGAGGCAGCACTGCAACAATTCTAAATATAACTGCCTCTCTTGATTTAAAATATCTCAACGGTACGTCGAATAGGTATTTAGCGGTACCAAGTGCCTATGATGCCGGAGCAGATACGGGTGAAACTTCATCAGGGGTTGATGTGCATTCAGTAACTACAAATGCAAATCTTACGACAGGCCCTTCCCTGGTATATGGATTATGGAATACAACAACCTCACACTCCTCAAAATATGCAATAAAATCTTCCAATACAGCAGGATTTATTTTCGTGAGAGTGGCAAAAAGTGCTACGCCATGGACATGGTCACCCACCAATTCAGATCATTCATGGATATATCTACCATCTGGAGTCAATTACGCAGTTATTGCGATGGAAAATAACCACAATATGTTTGGAGGAAATCTGACTTATCTGAACAGTACGTCCCCAACGGTTATCAATTACATTGTAAATGACAGTATGAGTATATACACTCCAGTCTATGCCACCAACAATACTGACTTAGCCCAGATGGCAGTAAAAGGCAGTGGAACATTATCAAGTCCTTATGTCATTAATGCCAACAGTAACAATTCGACATTCAAGGGGTTGAATCCTGTATTTGGAGAGCTTAACGACTATTTATTCCCAGAATTTGCTGGATTGTTTCTAATTAATACGACTGCCTATGTTGACGTAATGAATTACAATATGTCAGTCTCATATTCATCCTGTGCATATAGCCGTCCATCCGTTTATGCCTCAACAGCAATAGAAAATAGTAATGGAATGAATTTATGGGTATACCATTCAAGAAATGTTTCAATTATCAACGCAACAGTATCAGCGTGGTACTCAAACTTTACCTCAGGTTTTTCTGAAGGGGGGATAACCCTGTGGAACAGTTCACACATTTCAGTAGTTGATAGCAGCATAATCTCTTGGGGAAATGGTTTACTGATCTATAATAATGCAAGTAAGAGTTCAAACATACAGATCAAAAATAATTTATTCAAGGGAATTTCCACAGTCCTGAATGTTCAGTTAAATTCGAGTTTTTGGAGCAAATTCATTTATGGTAATTCACTGATAGGAATTCTTATGCTTAGTAATGGAGTAAATGTTACTGGCAATGAGTTTTTAACTCAATACACCGTAATCAGCTGTTCTCCAGCAAATCGCACATTTACGGATTTGTTTTCAAATAATTATTTCTGGGATGCAACAACAGGATTAACGTATAATGATCAGGGACTGATGCAAACAGGGGAAGAAATATATTTCATGCACGTTCCAGGATTCAATTTGACTTTCGAAACCCCGGAGACCATACTGAATGCAGTGGCGATATATGCAATGGGGATCGCAGTAACCTATGAAGGATTATGCCAATTGAGTGATCTACCAGCTAATTTCATCCATACAAATACTAATCAAATCCAATTTATATCTTATATGCAGACAATTCAAGGATACTGCTTTGGCACTTCAGGAACAATTTCTCTGAGTAATGGTTACACCAGTTCATATGTAGTCAAACTTTTTGGGGGAAACGCAATTTTTAGGGAGACTGGATTGCCAAAGGGCAGAGAATGGGGAATTTCAGCAAATGGCTTCAGTGGGAAATTTAAAGTGAGTACTGTTGAACTGGTTGATGTCACTCTTGGTATCTACACCTATTCGGCTTTGCAGGTTCCAGGTTACACTGTTAATGGAAGCGGTCAAATATCATTGCTCAGCAGTTCATCTATTCCATATATCAATATAGATTATACGACAAGAAATCTGTCTCTTACATTCGTAGAAAGCGGGCTGGCTCCAGGTACACAGTGGTCTATCACAATCAATGGGCACACTCAAAATATATCAAGCGATAAGATTGTGCTTCATGGCATTTCGGTCGGAAGCGTTGTAAACTATTCAGTTTCTGAGGTGAACGGATATTCCAATACAGGTAGTTCTGGAAAGTTCTATTTCAGTGGCAATTCTACTATTCACGTTCAATTCATTTCAACGTCAAGCAATGGATTTTTATTTGGTGCAGTTATGGGCGCAGTCATTGCTCTAACAGGGGCTGTATTGAGTTATGCAATAATCTTTAGAAGAAAGCCAAGTTAAACAATTCGATATATTCCTTAAAATCCTTCCTATTTTTCATAACACAGGAAAGGCTTAATTATCCTTCGAAAATAGAGTCCTATGATTAAAAATATAAATCCAATTATCCTTTTTGTTAAGAATTTTGATAAATCACTTGAATTCTACAGGGATGCACTGGGATTGCATCAAAGAGAATCAGATTCCAGTCCGAATTTTATCACATTTGAATTGGAGAATATGGAATTTTCAATACATGGTGGTTATTCCGGCGTTCCCGGAGGTCCAATCCATTTTCATTTCGTTACTAATGATATAATTGGTGATGTCAAATTGCTAAAGATGAGGTGCGTTAAATTCGTGAAGGAAATAAACAGCGTTCCATGGGGAGGTTATGAAACTACATTCCTGGATCCAGATGGAAATGAAATAGATATTTACCAGCCATGAAATGGCAATAAAATTTCTGATAATGGTAAAATTCTAAAAAGTACACTTAAAAAATCAATTCTTTTGGTTCATTATATATTACCGCGTTTAATCATATTTGACTCTGTTTCCAACATTAAAGAATTTTCCACCATAGAAGACTAAAGGGGATTTTTCATCATCAAAATATCCCTCTTGCACACTACCTATAAAGATTGCATGGTCACCAGCGTGATATTCGTTGATTACCTTGCATTCCACTGACATTATGCTTCCCTTTACTATTCTGCATTTGGTCTTCACACCTTCCAAATAGGGGATATTAAACTTTGAGAATTTATCGACATTCTTAAAGGAATAATTACCGCAAACATGGGCGAGAAAACCCAGATCAGAGGAACAGTAATTTAATGCAAATTCTCCAGAGTTCTTTATGAAGGAATATGTTTCCCTTTCATATCCAACAAACACTGCAACAAGATATGGTTCAATAGAGGCTCTTATGGACCATTCGGCAGACATTATGTTATGCCTTCCATCAAGATGAGAAGTGACCAGTGCAACGGTTGTAGTGGTGTAATTCTGACAATCCTCAAGGTTTTTAATCAACATCAACCGGACAATGAACTGTAAATTAATATCTTTGTGATAATAATTTGAAAAGTAAAAATAAGTTTTAGCCCTTATGCTGGTGTGAATAGGCATATTCTAATTCCCTTTGATAAATTCTCCAAACCAACCAAAATCGAGGTTAAAAATGGAAGGGTTACCCTAATCAACAATATAGAGGGCTTTAAAAATAAGAAGATCAATCAGGAAGTCAGCATTTATTTCGTGATCAAAGACTCCATAAAGAGAGATAAGAAGGGAATAATCAGATTTGATGTATCATCTATCAAACTTAAAAAACAGCAGATATTCAGGAAAAATGTCTTTGAAGCCTTCGATTCAGTACGATGGGGTCTTCGTATCCCAGAATTCTTTTCTGGATTTATACTGCTCTGCGGGTATGTTGACAGGAATGATATTTCAACCTTTACGTATTATAACATTCCAGAGGACTTTTCCAGAAAGGATAGAAAACTTGTCCTTGCACAGTTGACTTTTGCTGCCAGGGAGAATGGGATTTCAGATTCTGAGGAACCATATATGTTGCAGTATGTTAAGGAGGAAAGATACAAAAAACATTTTGGATACGAACCCAACATTAACTTGGCCGTAATTGATGAAAATAAGTATTTCCAGTTGCTAAATATACAACCAACCGAGGATATGATACTTATAAGAAATGCCTACAAGAATATGGTTAAGAAATATCATCCCGATCTAACACAATCTGAATCCGATTCGTCCGAGAGTCAGAAAATGAAGGAAATAAACATAGCATATGAATATCTTTACGGAAAGTACGGGAGAACAAGATGAGAAGGTAGGAATTCTTTTTAAATGATGATCTCCATGCATATTTGATATGAATGAATAAGGGAATTGAAATTGCCTTTCAATTGAGCTCATCTAAGGAAAATAGAGAGGTAGTTCTTGCTTTGGCAAATTTGACTGGTAACCATTTTACAGAAAATTATGTGCAAAATTGGCAGATATTCCACGTCACGCTGGAAGAAAAGACTTTTTTTAAAGTACTTTTTAGTGGTAAGGGTGTTAGCAAATTTCATCCAGAACATGAAAAAGGGATCAGGGAATACTTTGACCGACTGTCTAAATTGTCGCAATCCCAGTTAATGGAAGAATACAATAAAGGA
>JAJZYV010000036.1 GCA_021797955.1 Thermoplasmata archaeon | reverse complement strand
CATTTCTAATTTAGCTTCCCTTACTGCAAGGAGAACGTCAGGTTCTCCCCTATAGTATTCTTTTGGTGGTAAATAGTTAAGGGAAGAATGCCTCCTGGTGTTATTATACCATTCAATTGTTTGATCTATTGATTCCACCGCTTCCTCATAATCGGTTATTAATACTGTTTCAATCTCTTCCCTTACCGTTTTATTAACTCGTTCTACAATTGCATTATCCTTTGGAGTATGTGGCCTTATCCGTTTATGTGTCAGGTTGTTTACCTTCAGGACTATCTTGAATTCCATGGATATGAATGCTGATCCGTTATCAGATTGTATTATGGGTTCTTCCAGAGAATCTTTCCTTAACTTCTCTATTCCTTTCTGAGCTTCCATACTGACAGAATCACCATCCATTGAAATCATGAGTTTATGATGCACGATATATCTGGAATAGACATCAATGAATATGAGAAGATAATAGAATCTTTTCAGTACCTTCACATACATAATATCTGTTTGCCAGATTTCATCAGGTATCAATGGTTTATCAGGTCTCTTTGAATTCCATATACTGCTCTTCCATGATATTATGAGATTGTGATCTTTGAGTATTTTATATACTGATGATGGTGACAGATATGCTATATCCTCATCCATCATTGAATATGCCATTTCCCTGTGATTCATCCTTGGATTATTATGCTTGGAATTGACAACAATCCATTCTTCAGCTGTTATGGAAAACGCATTGAATCTTCGATCCAAAACAGGTTCAGGTTCAAGCTGCCGGTAATACCATGATCTCTGAATTTCAAGTTTCTTTAATATTGCAGAAAGAGTGAATCCTGATCTTTCCTTTGTCTTTTCTACTGTTAGCTTGATGTCAATAAATAAGGACCTCATGTCTTTCTCCCGTAGTTTCCAATCTTTTTTTTTAATTCAAGATTTTCTGTTATTATCTCTGCAATTGTTTCCTTGAGTCTCTGATTCTCTTTCTTCTGTTCATCAATCATTCTCTAGTCTGCAGTACTCTTCCTTCCCCTATCATCAAAGACGCTTCCGGCATTCTTCAGAAGCTTTTCCTTCCATTTATAAAATCTAGAAGTGCCTATTCCATACTTCTTGCATAGATCTGATATCTGTATTGTTCCGCTTAACCCTTCCATTACTATTTTCATTTTTTCTTCTGATTTGTATGCTCTTCTTATTTCTGTCATATTTTGAACATGAGATGTGTGTCTTAATTAATTTTCATGTTTGTCCTATTATGCGAAAAACATTTCACAGATAGTTCCTTGAATATTTCATTTTTATTCTCCCTATTGCTTCCCCTGCATAAAATATTGAGGGTATCATCCATTGCGCAATAATCGAATTTATCCTTGGCCATATCTATTCCCACATATACCTTCATTTCATCACCAATCAGTTTCCCTCCCAATCTCTTCCATTCACCACAGACTTGTCTCTTATCCGCAGATATTCTGCAACATCCCATCCGGGTACTAAATGAAAGAAGGGAGACGCATGCTGCGCCACGAGGATTTATCCTCAAGATCAAGAACGCGTATCCCTGACCAGTTCATGGAATCAGAACTGGCTAAAAAGAATATACAAGATCACAGGCACCTGAAGGGGGATGCATCTCTTTCTCCCGTAAGATACCAGCTTCCGGGAAGGGTGGAGGCGTATCTCTCTGTTGTGAATTTCATCGCATATGAGATCATGGCGGCAGTTATGTGGAAGATCGATTTCCATAACATGAGGATGAGCTATGAGGATCTTGTGGATAAATTGTCCGGGATAAGTGAGGTCGTGCTGGTCAGGAAGGGCAGGCAAATATACCGGTGGACAGCGGTTTCCCAGGAGATCCAGAAACTCATAAAACCCTTTGATATCATGTCCCTTCAAACATAGTTACTGAAACTGCCGATAGACAGATTTAAATGCGTCCAATATTAAGTGGGGCACATCAATCATGAGTGAAATAACAAAAAAGGCGAAAGATCTGGTAATAGATCTTAAAATTAATCTTGACATATTACGTAAAAACGTTTGAGTTAAGGCTTAACATAGTGGATTTAAAATATAAAAATTAGCCGATTGTGCTTTTGTCGTCGCCCTTCATTGTCATAATAACAAGAAACAGATCAATCATGATCCAGACGAGACCAATAATCAGCCATAGAAAGTTTGGATATACAAATATAGAAATAATTAGAATTAGGACAGGCAATAGATATTTAACAAGTCCTGTCAAAAATTCTCTCATTACCATCTATATCTTCATCCGAATAGTGAGCTGAGTCCAGCCATTGCATCTTCTTCTGAGACTTCTGGCTTTTCATCCTTCTTCTCTTCTTTCTTTTCAGCTGCCTTTTCTTCGTGATGACCCTGTACAGGTGCCGCAGCAAACTGCTGAGTTGAGGCGTTCTTTATGACATCCTCGATGTTAACCTCCTTGAGGCTCGACACCAGAGCTTTTAGTCTGGCGTCGTCGGCTTTAACTCCTGCTTCTTCCATCACTTTCCTAAGGTTCGCTTCGTCTATCTCTTTTCCTGCTGAATGTATCAACAGTGCTCCGTATACATATTCCATTTCTTTTTCCTCCTTTACCCAAATAGTGCGCCAAATCCTTCTGTGGCGTCTTCTGCTTCTTTTTCTTCGTTCTTCTCTTCCTTCACTTCTTCCTTATGTGCATTTTCTTTGGTTTCATGTTTCTGCACAACTGCTCTTGAATTAATTATGAGGTTTTCCCTCTCCTTTTCATCAAGGAACTTTGTTTCAATTGCGAGGCTTTCTGCTTGCAGTCTGCCTTTTATTATAAGTTCAGGAACAATTTCTTTGGTAATAAACATTACCGATCCTGCAAGTACCTTTGCTCTGGAGAATGCAAGTGCAATTTCTCCCATGACAAATTCCGGTGTGATTGAAAGTACATCCGACTTGAATATCAGACCATCATAATATGCTGATACAACATCTAGCCCAACTGTAATGGGATGAATTTCAAGCTTTTCCAGAATTTTAGCCTTTTCCTTTGAGATTTTCTCTCCCTTTTTTACAAACAAGGCTTCTTTCTTTATTACTATTTTACCCTTTTCTATGGCTGTCTGCAAACCAACCTTCTGAAACTCGCTGATCATAGGTCCTGGCGGGAACTGCGTCTCCTTGGCTTCTATAACTATGTCTTCAGTGGCAACTTCTCCTCCTCTGGCAGCTGCCTTTTGTTTTGAACCCTCCAAAGATGAATATAGTTTCTGGGGTGTCATATCCGTTGTTACTAATGCTATTTGTCCTGAAACAAACTCCTTCAAGTCACCTATGTGATCTTTTTTCACATTTTCAAGTGATTTCTCAACAAGAGTTCCCCTCATCACTCTTAATCTCGCTTTTCCCTTAAGTGATCTCCTTATCTGCTGAAGCTGTTTATTTCTAATGCCCTTAATACTTACTATTGCGGACACGGGGCTCTGTTCTATTTCAGAAGTGACCTGATTAACAAGTTCAACTTTCCATTTTGCCGGCTCCGTCAATTCAAATCACCCAAATCCAGTTTTACTGCTTTTCCCATTGTCGTTTTGATATAAATTGAATCAATATTTGAACTTCCTTTTTCAAGTTTCCCTATGATTCTCTTAAATACTTCTCTAATGTTGGCCCCAACATCTTCTTCAGGCATTGCTCTTGTCCCAACTGGCACATGGAAAGTTTTTTTGTCTCTTGTTCTGACCCTTACTGTTCTCTTAAGAACACCAATCATGGAACTAGGATCCTGCCCCGGTGGAACCGGTCTTGGTATCTTTCCCCTGGGACCCAATACCTGACCCAGAGATTTTCCTATAGTAGCCATTAAATTTGATTCTGCTATGAAATATTCTACCTGGTTTACAATCTTTTTAAAATCCTTCTTATTGTCAGCGAACTTTGAGAGATCCTCTGGCCCGTATGAAATATCAATTGCCCCCTTTACCTTTTGTCTCATTTCTTCGCTTGCAAATATTGCAACCTTATATTCACGACCTCTTCCCTTAGGTAAAACGACCTCATCATTAATCCTGTTTTTAGGATTTGATAGATCCAGATCCTTCAGGTTTATGGCCAATTCTAAACTCTCAAGGAATTTTCTTTCCTTTCCGTTTGCCTTAGCTTCCTTTATTTTATCTTCAAGTTTTCCTGCCATTTAATCCCTCCTGCAAATTGCAGTCTTAGCGGGCTCTGATCCATTTTTCACCCTTTTATATATAAAAGGTGGACAATAGGATGCGAGTGCCAACTGCATTGGCAATCTATTAAAAACCTTTTTGTATGATCAGGATACCTTGATCTCTCCCTTGATAATTTCATCCTGAATTTCTTTTGCTGTTTTGCCTTCAACGTTGATCCCCAGACTGAAACAGGTTCCGAGAACTTCAAGAACTGCTCCCTTCAAGTCGTTAGACATCATTGAGTCCATCTTTGATTTTGCTACTTTTGTTATGGACTCAAGTGTTGCGTTGGCAACAACAGTTTCCTTTCTCTTTCCAGATCCCTTTTCAATACCTAGTTCTTTCTTCAATAGAGCAGAGGTTGGTGGAATTCCAACTTTTATTTCATATGTTTTTTTTGCTGGATCTGTTACTGTAACAGTTATTGGAACTTGCATGCCCTGAAAATCCTTTGTTTTCTCATTAATTTCCTTTATAATCTGCCCCAAATTGAGACCTAGTGGACCAAGTGCGGGACCTAGTGGTGGACCGCTGGTGGCCTTGCCTCCTTCTACCATGGTTTTAACTTCCTGTGCCATAATCTTTACCTGTTCCGTGATGCTGGATTTATTTTAATACTTTCCTGAAAATATACCATGGACAAAAAAATGAAGGTTAGTATAGTTGAGGGAAGAAGAACTGGTGTTTATCCGAAGTGCCCCAAAGTTTTGGTGGACATTTATAGATCAACAACAACCATACCTCTAATTCTTAATTCAGGGGCAAAGTATGTAATACCTGCCTTAACTGCAACAGAGGCAAGATCAGTTGCTTCAAGCATGAAAAATTCAGTTACTGTGGGTGAGAAATATGGAATTAAGGTCCGCGGATTTGATTTAAATAATTCACCCTATGATGTTTCAAAATATGATTTTAATGGGAAAGTTGCCATCATCACTTCCACAAATGGTACAAAGGTTTTGAGAAAGATTCAGGATACCGGAGAAGTATTCATTGCTTCGTTTATAAATATGAGTGCAACCCTGGAAGTACTTAGAGATTTTGAGGAAGTTCAGATAGTTTTATCCGGAAGGCCCGATGGATCTGCTGATGAAGATATTGCGTTTGGAGAAGCTTTGAGAATGAGTTTGCTTGGAGAGCAATACGATATAGAGAAAATCATAAACCGGGTTAGAAGAGGAAGAGGAACAAAAAGATTAATAATGATCGGGGGCAGGCGTGACATTTCCCTAAGTCTCTCCCATGATCTTCTCGATTTCTCGTGTAAATACGACAGAGGAAAGATAGTTAAGAAATCATAATCCAATTAGCTTTTGTCGGTTTTCTTCACCTAGCTCTTCAAGCAGCCTCTTTGCAATGTTTAGTTTGATCTGCTTCCTTTCGTTCCAGGGCTTTCCATGTTGGATAGAAAAATCAAAATCTACCAGAACAATTTTAGAAGCCCCAAGATAATCCGAAATGTACGCTGCTCTATCTCCATCCGTAAAACCGCCAAAGTTCCCCGGGTATTCTGGGATCTGGTTGGTTGGTATAAAGTGGCCTTTAAAATTCTTAGCTATTTCCTTGATTTTTTGCATGTTGTCACCATGAGCATGCACAAACACTATTGACCCAGAATCTGATAATTCCAGAATTCTATCTGTGTCACCATCAAGGTCTGTTACTATAATTTCAGGCACATATGGTCTTTTAATTTTCCAGATAGCTGAATCCGCGACGACTATGATGCCCTTGCCATATATTGACGATAGATCATGCACCGGAGGTCCGTTTCCTATAACAAAAAATTCCTTCCCCGAATGTGATCTTAGGATGTTAAGGAGCGAATTACCATGGTTAGGTATATTTAGAATATAATCTGCTGCCTCCTTGTCTTTATTCCTGTCTAATCCAAGTAAATTACAAATTTCTTCGTATGAAAGTGTCATTGATCGCGCATAGAGTGCCCTAAACCCATGATTTTGGAAAAGTGCCTGTGAACTAGAGCACTTATTATTGCAACGGCTATCCCCATAATCATGAATACCACTCCATCAAATGCTGTTGAGATAGTCACGTAGCTTAGAACATATCTAATATAATTGAGCAATCCGTAGACAATAAATTCTGCAGCAAGCGTGAATGTTAATCCATACCAGATCCTCTGAATGTCGCTCTGTTCTCCAAGATACATATCCACCGCCCGCAGCACTTCCCTTGTAAACACTGCACCATATATCCACCAGCTGAAGTATGCAAGAAATTCCAAGAATTTATCGAAAGGCACACCAATGGATCTGGTAATGGAAACATATGAAGATGCAATTCCCACGAGAACTATTCCTATGGAAACCAGATATGAAATGAAAAGTATCCTTGCCTCTTCAGAGTATTTCTTGATATCGTCAAACATTTCTGATAATACAGTTCTTAGATCAAAGCCCCTTTCAACGAAATATGCACCGATGACAACAGCAACTATGGCTCCTGCGTAGTAGGATGGGTTCAATCCTGCTGCTGCTCCAACAGCGGTTAAATAAATAGCTGCTCCAAGTTCAACAAGACCGTAAGTTAGAAGCAATAGACCTATTGGAATGATGAATTTGCTTACCAGTTTCTTATCCTTTAGTGCCTTAACTACGTAATAATATAGAGATTCTATGTTCTGGTTGTGCCTCACGATAATGTGCTTAACATACCTCACCGGTATCCTTGAAAGTATTAGGGGCATGATGTAATCATCCTCAGCACCATCTGAAATAAGGATTGCACTCTGGTAGATCTTTTCTTTTAGCACCTGATCCAGCTGACTACTAATGATTTCATCAGATTTTGGTCCGACATCATTATCCCCGGTAATGGTACAGATTTCAATCTCTTCACCCTTTGCCTGCAATTCATCATAGTGCTTAAGAGCCCCAAAAAGAGCATTTGCATCTGAATCTTCAGGATCTACAGAAATAAGTTTTACAGCAGCATTATAACATTCAGTATAGCCTACGATGGGCCCTTTAATTCCCACCTTCTCTCCGAAGTCGTTGTCCCGGTCTACATTGATGATGATGCTTACCATATTCTATTGATTAATATGAGTAACGGGATAATTAAATTTTGGTAGTTATTTAATCATTTAGTCACAAAATAACCGGCACTCTTTTGCCTTGCGATTCTCTTAACCATACCCTTGTTTGTAAGCTCCTGAAGTGCAGCGCTCACTATGGCTTTTCCAACCCCTGCTGCTTTCATGATATCATCTGCAGTCTTTAATTTGTCATCTGATATAGCGCCAACTTTCTTCAGGGCATCATAAACCTTTTTTGCATTTGGAGATAGTTCCTCCATTTTTTCACCTTTTTGGTTATTAGATATTGTTACTATTATAATAACACTATTGCATCCAAATCATTTTACAGAGACTTAGTCAATTGATTATTAATTAGACATAGTTCGACAATTGCCGAATAGAGATTCAGCAATTTTTAAATATCAAAAATATCTTGGGAGAAACTATGAAAAAATCAGGAATTGTAAGTTACGGTTCTTACATACCCCGGTTCAGGATTAAACCTGATGAAATAGCCAGAGTATGGGGAGAAGACCCGGAGAACATAAAAAATGGAATATATATTCTCAGCAAATCGGTGCCAGCTCCCGATGAGGATGTTGCAACTATTTCAGTGGAAGCTTCAAGGAATGCATTAAAGAGGGGAAAGATAAATCCCAAAGATATAGGGGCCATATACATAGGATCGGAAAGCCATCCTTATGCTGTAAAACCTACAGCAACTATAGTCAGTTCTGCTATTGGTGCAAATTTTCCAATGTTTGCAGCAGATTATGAATTTGCATGTAAAGCTGGTACTGCTGGTATCCAAAATGTAAAAGCGATGGTTGATTCCGGTATGATAAAATATGGACTTGCGATTGGATCTGATACCTCTCAGGGTGCTCCAGGAGATGTTCTTGAATATTCAGCCTCTGCTGGGGGGACTGCAATGATCCTTGGGAATGAAGGCGTGATTGCAGAAATAAATCATACCCTTTCTGTTACATCTGATACCCCGGATTTCTGGAGAAGAGAAGGTGAGCCATACCCTACGCACGGAGAACGTTTCACTGGTGAACCCGCTTATTTTAAGCATACGGTATCTGCTTCAAAAATGATCATGGAAAAGGTCGGAATGAAACCCCAAGACTATGACTATGCTGTATTCCACCAACCCAACGGGAAATTCCCTACCAGGGCTGCGAAGTTACTTGGCTTTACGGAGAAGCAATATAAGGAAGGTTTGTTAACTCCGTTTATCGGCAATATATATTCAGGCTCCATGATGACAGGCTTATCAGCAATTCTTGATATTGCGGAGCCAGGCAACAGAATACTAGCGGTTTCTTTTGGATCGGGTGCGGGGTCAGACGCCTTCGATATTACCGTTACAGATGAAATCAAGAACATGGACAGGGGATCAGCGCCGACCATAAAGAAGATGCTTGCAGATGTAACATGGCTTGATTATGCGGTTTATGCAAAATTCAAAAAGAAAATAATATTTGGTGATGCAATTGAGTAATGATGTTTTTATAATTGGAACAGGAGAATCAAAATATGGAGAATTGTGGGAAAGATCGTTGAGAGAGATATCTGTGGAGGCTGGCCTTAAAGCCATTGAGAGCTCAGGAATAAGAACAAAGGATCTTGATGCAATATACATGGGAAACAGTCTTTCAGGAATGATTAGCGGGCAGGAAAATATAGGGGCTCTAATGTCAGATTATGCTGGAATTGCTGACGAAGATGTACCAACATTGAGAATTGAAGCATCAACAGCATCTGGAGCAGCAGCCGTATATGAAGCCTATCTTTCCATTAAATCAGGTGAATATGACCTTGTCATGGTTGGTGGTGTGGAAAAAATGACTGAACTTTACGGAAACGAGATGATAGATATCAGTTCATCTATATTGGACAGGGAATGGGAAGCGTTTTTCGGAGGCACTCCAGCTGCAATGGCTGCGCTTTCTGCAAGGAAGTATATGAAGGATTTCGGTGTGGGAAAGGATGTTATGGCGGCTATTTCTGTTAATGACCATAAAAATGCATCCATGAATCCAACTGCACACTTTTCCAATATAATCACAATGGAACAGGCAATAAATTCGACACCTGTTGCAGAACCTCTAAATCTAATGGATTGCGCACCACAGAGTGATGGAGCCTCCAGCATAATACTTGCGTCTGAGGAATTTGTAAAAAGGGAAAAGAAAGAAGGAGTAAAAATAGCAGGCAGTGGAATTTCTCAGGAATATTTTGCTCTCCACAGCAGAGATTCACTATATTCAATGAAATCCACGGTTAGTGCTTCGAGGAAGGCCCTTCAAAAAGCGAAGGTTGGTCTTAATGATATATCCTTTGCCGAAATCCACGATTCCTTTAGTATATACGGGGTGATGGCGTTGGAAGACATTGGTTTTGCAGAGAGGGGAAAGGCAAAGGATCTGGTGTTTTCCGATATTGGTCTAAAGGGGAGAATACCAATAAATCCATCAGGAGGTTTGAAGGCAAAGGGGTTTCCATACGGAGCAAGTGGTGTTGGGCAGTTTGTTGAAGGATACCTGCAGATTATGGGAAAAGCCGGTAAGAGACAGGTTGAAAATGCAAAGTATGGTCTCCTGCACAGCGTGGCTGGAACAGGTTCAACCTCAATAGTGCATATATTAGGTGGTGAGTAAAATGGGAGAACTTTC
>JAJZYV010000035.1 GCA_021797955.1 Thermoplasmata archaeon | reverse complement strand
AAAATAGGAAATTTTTTTCATGATTTCCTTGTTTCCATATTTGACCTAATTTTACCTCTTTCACTTATTGCAACAATTTTGCTCATAGTGGTGGGAGTTCCGGATGTTACATATTCAAGCATTGTTATACATCCTTTTTTTGCCAAATTTACTGTAAATATTCCAGTGGGCCCTGTGGCCTCTCTGGAAGGTATTAAAAATATAGGAACAAATGGAGGGGGGTTCTATGGAGCAAATGCCGGTTTTCCGTTCGAAAATCCAAACTGGATCTCCAATCTTATGGAGGTTGTGTCATTCACCCTGATTCCTATAGGATCTATCTTTGCCTTGGGAATTGCGCTGGACAATAGAAAATTTGGAAGAGTTATAATAAGTGTGGTTATGGCACTTTTTATTTTCAGTGCCCTGTTAACGTTCTTCGGAGAATTGTATGGCGTACCCTCCCTTGCCAACATTGGATTCAACTTTGGAGGGAACTACATTGGAAAAGAAACAGCGCTGGGAATTTCCCAAACATCAATATTTGCCTCTGGAGCAACGTTAACTTCAACTGGTGCCACAAATTCAGCTTTGATTGATTATTCACCAGCGGGAATCCTTGGAGTTCTATTTCCAATGCTGTTAAATGATCCGCTTGGCGGAGTGGGAACAGGTATTCTGAATTTATTTTCCTATATTATATTCACAGTTTTCTTGGTTTCACTAATGGTTGGTAAATTGCCAGAAATAATGAGTCTGAAGGTAGGCTCAAAGGAGATAAGGTACTCAACCTATAGTCTGGTTACCCATCCACTCATCATAATTGTGCCACTGGGATTCATACTATTGTTTTCTCCAGTTCTAATGAGTACATTTTTCAATTCGAGACCAGATCAGATAACTCAACTATTATATGAACTCGCCAGCGCTGCTTCCAATAACGGTTCAGCCATGGGAGGATTTCAGACCTCCTTACCCTTTTTTAATGTGCTTGAAGCTATAATTATGCTGATAGGAAGATTTCCAATAATTGCATTTCAGTTGTTAATTGCCCAATCCTTTTCCTCGAAGAGACCAAAAGCCCAGTTTGGAAGAACCTTCGATGTAGGTTCATTTTGGTTTGGGCTCATGTTGTTTTCCACTATGCTTCTGCTTGGTCTTCTATCGTTCTTCCCAATACTGGCAGCGGGACCGCTTCTCAGTTGGGGTAAAGCATTTTCACTGTTCATTGGAGGTGTGTTGTGAACCAGTATGCTGAAGCAATGCTTAATGCCTTAAAGGAATTTGATCCTAGAAAGCTATGGCATAATCCAGTGATGTTAGTTACTGAGATATCTCTTCTCCTTTCCATTTATTTCATTGCTCTCCATAAACAGTATGATTTAGCAATGAGCAACTCATACGTTTCATTTTACATTTCTGTTTTAGTACTTCTCTTTCTCACAATATTCTTTTCAAATCTTGCGCAATCACTTGCAGAGGGAAAGAGCAGGAATATTACCGCATCGTTGCGAAAAATGAAGAGGGAGATAAAAGGAAGAGTACTGGATCAGGGAACCGAAACCGAAATAGATTCAAATGAATTGAGAAAGGGAATGGTTGTCCTGGTGAAAAAAAATGAAAGCGTTCCAACTGACGGGGAAATTATTGAAGGGAATGGCTATTTCAATGAATCTGCGATCACAGGGGAATCAAAAGCTGTTTTTAAGACTGTGGGTGACAGTGTAACTGGATCCACAACTTTTCTAGACAAAAGTATCAAAATAAGGATAACTGCAAATCCAGGGGAAACTTTTCTTGACAAAATGATAGAAATGGTTGAAGGATCGGTGAGAAAAAAGACACCGAATGAAATAGCACTCCTGGTTTTAATATCGGGATTGACTCTGGTTTTTATTTCCATAACTTCATCGGTCCTGACGGTCGGAAACTTTCTCAACATTAATGTGAATATTGTTGTGCTTGTGGTTCTTCTCATAGCACTGATTCCAACCACGATAGGTGCTCTGTTACCGGCCTTGGGGATAGCTGCCATTAATAAGGTTTCGCAATTCAATATAATTGCAAAAAGTGGAAGGGCTGTTGAAAACGCTGGAGATATAGATACGATCATACTTGACAAAACAGGAACAATTACTATGGGTGAAAGAGACGCATCTAAAGTCTATCCCGCAGCCAATGTTTCAGAAGAAAGACTTTTCCAGTGTGCATTTTTGAGTTCAGCCATGGATGAAACCAGAGAAGGTATATCTGTTGTAAATCTTCTGAAAAAGCAGGGATCAGAGTTTAAGGATTTTGACCTGTCCGGAGCAGAGTTTATCCCCTTTTCCTCAGAAACAAAATTTAGTGGACTCAAGTATAATGGAAAGAAATATCTTAAGGGATCACAAAATGCAATCTGGTCAATGGTTGGATCAAAAGACAACCTTGTTGAGGCCATATGTGCCGAAATTTCCAGCAGGGGCGGGACTGCAATGGTGCTGTCGGAAGATGACAAAATTCTTGGAGCAATTGAATTTAATGATATTATTAAGCCATGGATCAGTGACAGAATTATCTCGATGAAGACCATGAATATTAAAACGGTCATGTGCACTGGGGATAATGAGTTAACAGCAGAATACATTTCGAGAGAGGCTGGACTGGATGAATTCGTCGCAAACAGCAAGCCGCAGGATAAGTACAATAAGGTTCAATCCGAGAAAAACCTTCAAAGGATGGTAGCCATGGTTGGGGATGGTACAAATGATGCACCGGCACTTGCGCTTGCGGATGTTGGTCTTGCAATGAACAGCGGTACCCAGGCAGCCAAAGATGCAGCAAACATGATTGATGTTGACAATGATCCAACAAAGCTTATGGACGTAATATTTTTAGGAAAACAAATCCTGATAACAAGAGGATCACTGACTACATTTAGCCTTGCAAACGACATTTCAAAATATTTTGTAATCATTCCTGCCATTTTTTACGGATTCCCGGCACTTGCCTTCATAAATATACTTGGATTCACAGATCCTTTACTTGCAATAACTTCTGCGCTGATTTTCAACACCATCATCATTCCCCTGTTAATACCACTAGCACTCAGAGGTGTAAGATTTAGGCCTTCAAGCGTTGATCAACTGCTGAGGAGAAATATAATGATATATGGATTTGGGGGGGTTGTTCTTCCCTTCCTAGCAATAGGAGCGATTTACTATATTTTATTGGGGGCGGGCATACTTTGGTAGAAAAATTGAAGCTTACAAAATTTATCAGAACGTCGGTTGTACTCGCATTAGTGACAATGTTCTTACTTGGCGTTGTTATACCAACCGCCACAGCTCTGGTTGCAGAAAATGTGGATAAATTTGGTGCCAATGGAAGCCAGATTAATATTGATGGAAAGATCTACGGAAGTTATCTGTTGGCTCAAGCATTCAACAGTTCTATTTTTTTCCAGCCAAGACCATCAGCGACTGATTACAACCAAACAACCTCTGGCGCCCAGTGTTGTGCAATTAACACCAATGCGTCCCTGAACCTGACAATCAAGAGCCTTAAGAATTTCTGTGCAATGAATCCCAATATTACTCTGTCACAGATTCCGGGTGAACTTGTGATGGATTCAGCTTCTGGGTTAGATCCAAATATTCCCTTAAGCGGAGCTTTACTTGAGGAACCTAGAGTTTCAGCAGCACTATCAAATCTTGCCAAAAGTAAGGGAAAGAGTCTTGGGAATATTAACCAGACACTTTGTAACTTGATAAACACAACTGTAAAGCAGAATTTTCCAATTTTTGGATCATATTATGTTAATGTTATGTACCTAGATGTAAATATAATAAACATTTTGATTAGCAAGGGAATAATGTCCAGTTCATCTCTTAATTAAAAGGGTATCAACATTTGTCTCCCTTATCAACTTCTTAATTTCTGAGTTTACCCTTACATTTGAATATCTGTCCGGTCTGATTCCAAGAACTAATAGGTCTGAACCCCCGGAACTTATTGCATTTAGAATCTCTTCCTTCATATCACCCTGTGGCAACTCAATTAACTTGTAGTCGATATTAAGCTCTCTCCAAATTTCAGAATTCATAATTGTTTTGAATCCGTGTAATTTTTTCTTATCATATGATCGTGCATCACAAAGTACAAACTTTGCTCCAAAAACCTTTGCAAGAACTGCTCCAAGATAGACAGATTTTCTCGAGTTTAATCTTTCACTCATGGGAATAAATATATTCTTGTATGGATACTTGCTTCCTTTCAGGGAAATTACAGCAGTTGTATTTTTTGAATGTTTCAAAACGTATTCGCTTACTCCGCCAAGAGAAGAACTGGAAACCCCGTTTCTAGCCCTGGAACTCATAAGTACAAGATCATAATTTTTGGAATTAGCTTCGAAAACTATCCCTGCCTTTACATTTCTTGCGCTTTGAATTTTCGGTATGATTTTTAATCCCTTGTCCCTAAACTCCCTATAGGCTGTCATTACTACTGCAACCTTGTCGCTCCAAGTGACTTCCCTAACTTCATCCTTAACGGTAAGGGCAGTAATTTCGGAGTTCAAAACCCTTGCCAAGTCTGTTGCAATATTAAGTGCCATGCGAGAGCTTTCACCCTTGGCCATTGGCACCAGAATTCTGTCAGTTTTCGCGTAAAACGAAGAAATCTGGTCTTGCATGATATAGTATTACAGTGATATAAAAAATACTTTCCCGTCATGCCTGTGATATAAATAGCACTATATTGTACCAAAAGAGGATTTTTTTGGTAAAGGTTATGAAATAGATTTCAATCGATAACTGTGAAATGCCTTCTTATATCCCACGGAAAACTTGTTGATTTTAAGAGTATGGACGAATTGGCTTCGGTACCGTTTGATGAGGCATTTGTGATTGATGTTGATGCTATACTCAATGGCCATTTTAATTTCAAGTTATACAACGAATTGTCGAAATACATAGAATTTACCCTAATGGCGTACCCAAATAGTGAGAATGATCTGGTAGATATCATTATTTCGGGTGCTTCAAGAGTTGTTATAAACGATAAACTGGAAGTTAAGACAATTCAGAGGTTTTTAGACATAACTGAGGAGATTATAATGAAATGCAAATCTGAACAAAACGCGATCCTATTTCACTCACTGACTGGAAATATGTACCTTTCCTGCAAGACATATGATATACCTGGAGTGTTCTTCTATTACGGACCGTTTATGGAACAGGGTCCAAATATAATATCCCTTGAGGGTTTTCCATCTGAACTCAAAGAAGATTGCTAATGATTTTTCAACGAAGAGAATGAAACTGTAAAATATCGCAGTTACATATTGCAGGGATAATCAATGAAAAAGCTACCGGTCAAAGTAGGGGGGGTTAGTTTAGATTCTCCTGGCATTCTCGCGTCGGGGATACTGGATGAAAATGGATACACAATGAAACGAATTTTCGAGGAGGGTGCAGGAGCGGTTGTTACCAAGTCCATTGGATTAGAAGAAAGGAATGGATATTATCCACCGGTTGTTGCTGAGGGTGACGGTTGGATGCTAAATGCTATGGGACTCCCCAATCCCGGTATAAATGAGTATGGAAATGAAATTTCAATTGCCAGGAGGGACGGTGCTATAATTATTGGCAGCATATTTGCCAATTCTCCGAAAGACTTTTTGAAACTCGCGCTTCAAATGCAGGATTATGGAGTAGAGGCCATTGAGTTGAATCTATCCTGTCCACACGTTAAAGGCTTTGGTTCTGAGGTTGGAAGCGATCCTGTTCTGGTTAAAAAAATAATCAGTGAATTAAAAGGTTCCTTAAAAATTCCCATATGGAGCAAATTGAGTCCAAATGTAACATCTATTAATGAAATTGCCTCCGCAGCTTCAGATTCTGATGCACTGGTTCTTATCAACACAGTCAGGGGGATGGCCATAAGTGTCGAGGCAAAGCAACCTGTTCTTACCAATGTCTATGGAGGAATTTCAGGATCATCAATAAAGCCAATAGGTTTGAGATTGGTTTATGAAATCAGAAAGGAAATGGACATAGATATATTGGGAGTTGGCGGGATAGAAAATTCAAGAGATGCCCTGGAATACATCATGGCGGGGGCAAACGCGTACGAGATAGGTACGGCGTTGATTAAGTATGGAAGAAATGTGTTCGCCCAGGTAGAGGAGGGAATAAGGCAATACATGAAGGAGAGTGGAATTAAATCACTAAAAGAGTTGGTTGGAGTTGCGGTCAGATGATGGAAATCGTTGAAATTGTCAAAACTGAAAGGGAAACACCCACTGTAGTTTCCCTTTACTTTAAGTGGGATAAATTAGTGGAACCAGGACAGTTTGTCATGATTTGGGTTCCTGGGCTTGGAGAAGTGCCAATGTCATTATCTCTTACTGATGATCTGAAATGTATCACAGTAAAAGCTTATGGAGAAAGTACAAAAAAACTGAGCTCCTTTGAAAACGGCGATAAGATATTCATCAGGGGACCCTATGGAAAACCGTTTAAAAGAATCAAGGGAAACAAATTACTTATAGGTGGAGGATCGGGGATTGCATCAATGCGTCCACTGATAGATTCCGAAACTACAGGAATCGTTGCTGCTCGAAGTTCCGACGAATTGCTATTTGAAAGAGAATTTGGCAAAGAAAAATTCATTGCAGTGACTGAGGACGGAAGCAAAGGATATAAAGGAGTAGTAACGGCAGGCATTGATCACGTAGATCTTTCGCAGTTTGAAAGAATCTATGTGTGCGGACCTGAAAAGATGATGAAATCCATATTTGATAAACTGAAGGAGAGTAATTACCCTATTGAATTTTCATTGGAAAGAAGTATGAAATGTGGAATAGGAATCTGTGATTCATGTTCAATCAACGGATTTCAGGTATGCAGAGATGGGCCTACATTTGATATGGAAACGGTAAAAACAATGACTGAATTTGGAAACACTAAATTGCTGGCATCAGGAAAGAGGATTAAGGTCTGAAAATATGTTGATAACTGAAAAATTTCATAGCATACAGGGGGAAGGCTTGATGAGTGGAGTGCCCATGTATTTTGTACGAACAAATTTATGTAATCTTAGATGCAGATGGTGTGACACAACCTACTCTTTTTCAGGAGGGACAGATGAAAAGCTGGACTTTCTTGTTATGGAAGCTCTGGAAGTTTGGGAAAAATGGATTTGCTTGACAGGGGGTGAACCAATGCTTCAAAGAGAGGCTGTTGAATATATGAACAGAGTAACTGAAGGAGGTAAACATATATTGCTCGAAACGGGAGGTTCTCTGGACATATCCAAAGTGGTAAAAATAAAAGAGACAGTAATAGACATGGATATAAAGTGCCCATCTTCAGGAGAGCATGGGAGCACTAAACTTTCGAATTTGAATTTTTTAAGAGATACCGATTATATTAAATTTGTAATTCAGGATCAGACAGATCTACAATATGCTGTTAAATTTCTGGAAGATCACAGACCAGAATGCAGTATAGTATTTCAGCCTACTTGGGGAACAGCATCCCAATGGTTGGCCAGTGAAATATTGAAGTTAAGGCTAGACGTAAGGCTTATGCTACAAGAACATAAATACATCTTTGGCGATAAAAGGGGTGTCTGAATTTGACCGGCACTTTTTCAGGTCGATTTTTCTACAATGGCGAATTTCAGGATTTAATAATAGAAACTGAAGATGGCATAATAAAGAAAATCAGTAAACAAAAAAAGGGGACATACGGAAAGGAACTGGAAGGTGCAATTTTACCTGGATTCGTTGATGTCCATGTTCATTTTCGAGATCCGGGAGAAACTGAGAAAGAAGATTTCAAAAGTGGGAGCCTGGCTGCAGTCCACGGTGGCACAACTACAGTATTTGATATGCCGAACAATATTGTTCCAATCAGAGATTATGAACAGTATTACAGAAAAAGAGATGTAATAAGGGGACGATCGTACGTAGATTATGGTCTATACAGTCTGTATGACGGATTTAATGGAAATCTGATTGCTAAGGAATCACCGTCCATTAAGATCTTTATGGGAGGAAGCACAAATAGCATAGGGTTTAGGGGGGAATATTTAACCGATGCTTTTCTGAATAACTGCGAAAAACCTGTTTTATTTCACTCCGAGCTACAAAAATGTCTAGATACTTACAGAGAGAAAGAAACAGTTTCTTTGAGGGATCATTGTGAGAATCGCCCATCTAAATGTGAACTTGAAGCAATAAAAATAATTTCGAACTTAAATACTCGTAAAAAGATAGTGGGTCATATAAGCGACACGAATAATCTTGGTATCTTAGGTGAAAAGGCCAGGAAGGAAATAACCCCGCATCATATGCTTCTAAATCATGAAATGGACATAGGTGCATTGGGAAAGGTGAATCCTCCACTCAGAGACAAAAAAATTGCAGAGGGAAACCTGCAAGCCTTCCTTGATGGAAAAATAGACATTCTCTCCTCTGATCACGCTCCGCATCTGGAAAGTGATAAAGAGAGTGTTCAATTTGGGAAATCTGGAATAATAGGGGTTGAAACACGGATTCCCTTAATGCTCTCCCTAGTTCAGAGCAAAATACTTCCACTGGAAAAATTGGTGGATAAAGGTGCAAAAGTTCCTGCAGAAGTGTATGGTATTAACAAAGGCCAGATTAAGATTGGATTCTCTGCTGATTTTATATCTGTAAAATTTTCAAATGTTCAAAGACTGACCGAGAGAATGCTGCATTCTAAAAACACTATGACTCCATTTCAGGGCTTCAATGTTGTCTTTCCAGAATCAGTCTATCTGCACGGCGAAGAGATTGTTGCTAATGGGGAAATAGTGGATGAGTGCCGTGGGAAGATCATTGAATCTTAAATCAATCCATAATGGTTCAGAATATCCTTGAGCCCTCTTCCATAGGAGTACGATGAAATATAATTGCAATTTAATTTTGCTTCCTTTGATCCATTCTTTGGAGTTCCACTAAATTCTGCATTCTTGAACATATCAATATCGTTTCCTCCGTCTCCACATGCAAGAATTTGATCTTTTCTAACTCCTGTATACTCTATAATTTTTCTTATTGCAAATCCCTTATCTTGCCCCTTGTTCATAATGTGGAGCGCATATCCACTATTTTGGATCTTTGCATCCTTGACGAAATCTAAAATTGCTTCAATGTCGTGGGGTCTTGCATTAATGCTTAGCGACGTGTCTCTCCACTTATTGGTAAAGAATTCCTCGATCTCAAACTTTTCTTTTATTCTGTTTAATTCAATCTCTGGAATATCCCTCTGGAAAAATTTTAAGGTCCAGGACAAATTTCTCATATTTCCCCGATCTATGGTCAGGGCTTTGTATTTACCGATGTATTTTACCTTCTCAACAGGCATATCCAGATACGAGAACATAATTCCCCCATTCTCTGCAAACAATATGTCCCCAACACCAATTGTGTTTCTAATTCCAACCAATATTGGAAGAGCATTTCCACTCACAAGGGCCATCAGGAGAGATGGATCTTTCATTTTTATATTTCTTAACATTTCAATTGTTTCTGTTCCAATGGTTTGATCTTCTTCTGTTATCGTTCCATCAACATCCAATGCCAAAAGTTTGATCATATGGAATAAGCATATTAACATTCGACTTATATCTGTTTGCTGAAAAATAGGGAAAAAAATAAGGAAATGGCAATACGCCGAATACATTACTTAAATGACCTTCTCTTCACCGATAATGACATAGACAAATCAACGATTGTAAGACAGATGGAAAATATTTCCATAAGGTTCGACCTGACACTCCCTATGGAAATTAAGAGAAGTTTCTGCAAAAAATGCAAAACTCCTTATGATGAAAAAATGACATTAAGATGCCGCAATTCCAACGTTGTGTTAAAATGTGGTAAATGTGGTGATATAAGGAGAATACCCTATTTAAAAAAATAAATTTATTCATC
>JAJZYV010000034.1 GCA_021797955.1 Thermoplasmata archaeon | reverse complement strand
TGGAATCATAGTTATTGAAATGCTGAATATTTTCAAATTTGCAATTTCCAGCCTTTCTTTTATTACTGTAATTCTGGTATCAACTTCTCTCTCATGGGGTTCTCTTACCGGTGATCTTTTGGGTTCGTTTATAAAACGAAGGCTCAATATGAATAGTGGTGCGAGGGGAAGTCTACTGGATATGTGGCCATTCGTGCTGGTCGCTTTCATGTTTCTATACTTAATTGAACCTAAATTTTTCATCAACGTTTACGGCAATTTCATAGACATTGTATTCATAATGGTCTTAGTGCCACTTCTCCACAGGGGGGTTAATATATTGGCATATAAAATGCACAGGAAGGATGTGCCATGGTAGAAGAAATAAAAATGGTTATTGGTGTAAGAAAGGATCTGGACATGGGAAAAGGGAAAATTGCAGCTCAATCATCACATGCAGCAGTAAATTGCGCAATGTGGGCAATGAAACACAATAAGAAGGTTTTCAGGCAGTGGGAATCACAGGGCCAGAAGAAGATTGTGATAAGACTCAATGATGAGAAAGATCTGATGAGATTGAAGGGAGAAAGTGAAATTTTGGGCTTAAATACATCATTAATCTCAGATGCGGGATTCACTCAGGTAGATCCAGGCAGCATCACATGCATAGGTATTGGACCTGCATCTTCGGACGTATTGGATAAAGTTACGGCTAAATATTCACTCCTATAGTTCATTTCTTAGTGAGTGGGTATCTCCCTATCCTGCCGCCGCAGACATTACAAACTGTGATCATAGTTCCAAATGTTTTCCCGCAGGATTTGCATCTGTAACCCCATATCTTTTCATTCCTGATTTTAGGCAATCCCACTGCAACGACCTCAATTCCAAGTCCAGTGGCAACATTTTGAAGTGAATAGTCATCCGTGAGAATTATGCCTTTTCTTTCAAGTGCAAGTGCGATGACATCTACATCCGTTAAACTTAGAAACGGCAAATCCCCTGAATTTTCAGATCTTTCCCTGACGATTTTTCGCGAGAATTCGCTCGGTTCCATGATTTTTAAAACTTCCTGAGAGGAATCAAGAATTCTTCCCTCTTTTCCCTTCTTGATTTCTGCTATAACTCTAGGGGGAATAATGCACTCCAGGGAAAGTAAGTCTATCTTCCCAGTTAAAATGGCTGAAGTGTCCGGCACGTACAGTTTTCTCTCCCGGAGCTGAATACTATCTGAATTGCTCATTCCCTATCTTGCATTGGAATGTACTTTAAAGGTCCAATTTCTCCAGTGTATTTGGCCTTTGGTCTGAAAAGTCTATTGTTTTGGATATATTCCAGTGTTCTTGCTGCCCATCCAGATATTCTTGCCACAGCAAATATTGGTGTAAATATATCAGTTGAAAATCCCATTGAATCATAGACGATCCCCGAATAAAAGTCTACATTGGGGAATATACCCCTTTCTCCATATTTGTTAATCATCAACTCTTCCGTCTTCTTAGCCACTTCAAACAAATTATCCTTTCTTCTGTTTCCAAAGTATTCTGCGTATCTTTTAAGTATCTTTGCCCTTGGGTCATAAACTTTGTAAACTCTGTGGCCAAATCCCATTACTCTTTCTCCTTTATCTGTCATTTCCCTTAATTTGGATTCCACTTTTTCTGGAGTCTCAAAAGATTTCAACATGTTAAGTGCCCTTTCATTTGCACCTCCGTGTAGTGGTCCCTTGAGAGTTGAAATTGCTGAAGTTATGGCAGAGTACATATCAGACATTGTGGAAATAGTAACCAGTGAAGAGAAGGTTGAAGCATTCATGCCGTGATCTGCATGAACTATCAGTGAGGTATCCATAATTTTTGACTCTATGGGGTCTGGGCCCCTTCCAAGGGACATCTTGAAGAAATTGTTGGAATAATTCAGGTTCATGTCAGGTTCAATTATTTTCTGATCATTTCTCACTCTCTGGATTGCTGCCACAATTGTTGGCATTTTGGCAATCAGGTTGAGGGCCATCTCTTTCTGATCGCCGTAGCCGCTTTCCGATTCCTTTTTATCTTCAACTGCAAGATATGATACTGCCGTTCTCAGGGTTGTCATGGGATGCACTTTCTTTCCCATATCCTCAATCAATCGAGTTACATTATCCGTAACTTTTGCTTTTTTTCGCAATAGGCTACAGTATTGCTCATATTGTTCTCTTTGTGGCAGCTCTCCGTGAAGCAACAGGTAAGACACCTCTTCATAATTGCTCTGCTCAGCAAGAGTAGAGATTTCATAACCCGCATAATATAACTTTCCCTCTATTCCGTTTACATAGCCTATTTTTGTTTCTGCGGCCAGTACACCTTCTAATCCTCTCTTCACTTCATTTTCATTACTAACTGAATTCTCTGTCAATGCGATCCCTCATTTGTTATATGGTGACACATTTTAAAATGGATAATAAGGATTTCAAATTTATAAATTGATTTTGAAATCACAATATCTATATACCGATATCGGATAACAGATATGATAAAAATGATGGGAGGAATGTTTGGAAAGAGAAGAGATTTGAGATTTACCATTATGTTTGTTTTAAGGGAGGGAGAGAAGAACGGTGTGGAGATCCTGGATTCCATAGAGAAGATGACATTTGGTTTCTGGCGGCCTTCACCCGGGTCTCTCTATCCGATGCTCGGTACTATGGTAGAAGAAGGATATATTGGGAAGCTTGAAAACGGGAAGTACTTCCTGAAAGAAGATATGTTCAGTTCATGGGGTGGAGGGCACAAGGGACATGGATTTCATATGTCAAGTTCTCCAAGGAATTTTGCGGATACTATTTTACAGATTGAAGGATTAACTTCATACCTGGAAGACCTAAGCGCCAACAAAAATAAGGAGATGGAGGACGGAAAAGAACGCTTAAAGGATGTGATTGAAAGATTAAAAAAGCTCATTGAGTAGTGTTCTGAACTGCAAATTTGAATGGCAGGGAAAATTCAGGCATTAGTTCTAACAATTTGCTGCTTTCCTTCTTCGCTTTCTTAATTTCAAGACACGAACTTTCAAGGGAAAGAAAAACTTCCTCAAATCCATGTTGAGTTCTTAACCAGTCTTCCAACATTTTGACTGGTACGCTGTTGCCGAGAAGGTAATTATTTCCCCTGGTCCCCACATTTCCATAGATTAAATCCGGACTAAACTGATATATCTTTGATAGGTCAACATTTCCTCTCAGTTTTGTCATTTCTTCTGCCCAGTATTCCGAAAATGAATTCACATCTAATTCATTCTTATCATCCTGGGTTTTTATACAGCGATTTATATTTTCATTTTTCAAATGCTGCAAAAAACCCAAGGGAATGCAGAAGTTTTCATCTTCAATCATAGAAAAAATTGAAGATTTCTTGTTTCCAAAAGCATCTAATTCTTCAGCTTGGTAAACATGGTTTGAATAAATTATTGACAGGCGCTCAATTGACATGGAATCGCAGGTTTTAAGATATTCTAAGGTCTTTCTGCTGACCCAGATGTTACACGGTTCATCCATACTGTTCTTATCTATAAAATATCCAATATTTTTGGAAGCATCCTCAACCATTACCATTCTGCACCCTTTTTTAAGAGGTAGCAGTTGTGAAATTATTATTTCAACAGCGTTCAGTGGCTCCTTGGTCACAATGAAGGGACTGGTTTCCCTGAGTGGAAAGCATCCTAACCCCGTGTTTAATGAATTGAGTAATTTCTGGTGGGAAAAATTAAGGAAATTAAAGGACCCGTCTTCATTCCACCCAACATTTGAAACAGCAATATCCGTTACTGGGTCAATTTCAAATTCATCAAAATCCTCGTTGTAACACATTTCTTCCATTCCTTTGCTTCTGCTTCCCCTGATTCTGCCCCTATCCATGTCCGGATTTTTCCCAGAAAAGGATGATCTAAATTCCACAGGATTGGTCAGTATTGTAAACAGGCTAGAAGTTTCCTCACCCCTGATCCTGTCATATAAACTTTCGAAGGTAATGATTCCAGACACCTTTCCGCTTCCTGCAATTTTCTTAATAAATTCTAGAGGCAGTTTTGAATCCACTGGAATAGGGGACATCCCAAGTTCCCAGAGAGAAAAATATGATAGGATTAACTGTAAACTTGGTGGAAGGACTACCATTATTTTCTGTCCCTTCTTAACCGGAAATGAATCTGAAATAGATGAAGCCAGTCCCCGTGCCATTTTGTAAATTTGTTCATAACTCCAGGCGTTATTTCCATAGTTAACAGCAGAGTAACTACCGTATGCTACGGTCGCCTCTTTTAATAAATTCGCGACATTTTCTATTGTAATATTGTTATTTGAATCCAACGTCAAGAAATTGCTAGAAGGTTAAATATCTTAGTGACAGAAATCAAGTCCCAATGAATTCATGAAGAAACTTCATGGTGTTTCCAAGTTCGTCAAGCAAATCCTCTACGTTGAACCAGTAGGATCTTTTAGCGGCAACTCTTTCAGAATTAACCTTGTTGACAAAGGAGGCCAGTGAAGCGGATCGAAATGGGATCATCCCCCTTGCCAGGAAACCTGCAGTCAATCCAGCAAGCATATCTCCTGTACCTCCCATTGCCATCCTGGGACTTCCTCCAGTGCTCATGAGTTCTAACTTCCCATTTGTGATGAAGTCTTGTTGGCCCTTCAAAAGAACAGTGCATGGGAATTTTTTTGTGAATTCTCTCACAAGTTCATCATTACACGATCCTTTGGATAAAATCTCAAACTCAGTTCTGTGTGGAGTTAAGATGCACATTTCATGGAGTAGTTCAGGGAATTCAGAACACATTCTGATTGCATCAGCATCTATTACCGTGGGCTTTTTTAATTTAAGAATCTCCACCAATTTATTTCTGGCACTCTGGGTTTTTCCAAGTCCAGGTCCTATTAGAATAGCACTTGCCCTACCCACTATTTCACTTTCCCTTTCCTTTTCACTGGTTTCTATTACCATCTCACCTGTTAGTCGTTGAGTAAAAATCTGATACTTCGATTCTGGAACGCTTATGGATACAAGATCCACCAATGAGGATTGAGATGCCCTTGAACTAATAATTCCAGCTCCAGAGGATTCCCAACCTGCAAAGATATGAAGTCTACCATTTTGCCCCTTATGCCCATCAAGTTTCAGCAGCGGAAAGTATATCATATCCCCTGGACCTGTTTCTTCAGCAGCTTCATTATCCATTCCTATACCCCCTACACTAATTTTTCCAGAATTTTTTTCATTCATACCCTTTTTCATATCTGTAAACGTAAGAGTGTAGTTAGGTATAACAGCGGCATCAGTTCCAAAACCGGTTGGTATGTCAACAGAAACTATCCTTTTTCCCGAACTGTTTATTTTTTGGACCAGTGAATAATAGGGTTCCTTTAGCTTTCCACTTACCCCAACGCCAAGAAGGGCATCAACAATTATCTCGCTCCAGGAAATTAGTCTGTCTACTTCTTCCACTGGCGGGTTTACGCTGATTGATAGACCTTCTGAATGGTTCTGTGCTCTCATATTAAGATCAGAAACATTACCACTCTTGTTTTGGAACACCAAGACTTTAACATCATTCTCTTTGCAAAGATACCCTGCGGCTACAATACCATCTCCCCCGTTGTTGCCATGTCCACAAAAGACCAGAATTTTCCTCTTATCTCCGAAACTCTTTCGTATTTCGGTTGAGACAAACTTTCCGGCATTCAACATAATTGGGAACAAATCGCCGTGTCTCCATTTATAGTTGATATCCAATCTTTTACTCTCATACCAATCTGTCATTACATAATATAGTCATTTCCGTTAGAAAAAACTTTATGCGCATTATTATCAGTAGATCATGGAAGATAAAATCCAGTTAAGTCTCGAAAGACTTAGAAAGGAACAGGTTGAATTTTTGCATATGCAGTTCTCAGACATTATGGGCAGGGTAAAAACACTAACACTTCCAAAAAATAGGTTTGAAGATGCCTTAAATGAGGGTGTTGTCTTTGATGGAAGCTCTGTGGCTGGATATGCCCAAATAGAAGAATCAGATATGAGGGCGGTCCCTGATCTGGATACATTCTCCCCCTATCCTTACAGCAGTAAGGGGAGCGCTGCAAGGTATATTTGTAATATTTTCAATCCGGATGGAACAAGATCACAGGCCGATCCCAGATTTGTCTTAGAACGAAATCTGAAAAAAGCTTGGGAAAAAGGCATGGAGTTCTACGTTGGGCCCGAATTCGAGTTCTTCCTTTTTAAGAGGGATGCCAATGGAGAACCAATTCCGGAACCAGGAGACCACAGTGGGTACTTTGATCAGACCCCAAATGATGGAGCAAGCCAGGTAAGAGAAGAGATATTGACGAATCTAAGAACACTGGGTTACGAACCCGAGGCTGCCCATCACGAGGTAGCATTTGGCCAGCAGGAGATTGATTTACGGTATTCGTCAGCTATGCTGATGGCCGACAGAATCACAATGCTGAAAAGTGTTATTAAAAATGCAGCACAGAATCACGGTCTATTCGCATCTTTTATGCCAAAACCGATCAATGGGGTGAACGGATCAGGAATGCATATACATCAAAGTCTGATGGCAAAGGATCAAAAGAAGAACTTCTTTTATGATGAAAATGACAAATATGGGCTGAGCAAGATCGCACAAAATTATATAGCCGGGATTTTAAAAAATATAAACGCAGGGTCATCAATTCTGGCCTCCACTGTAAACTCTTACAAAAGACTGATACCCGGTTATGAAGCACCGGTGTATATTTCATGGGCCAACAGAAACAGAACTGCCCTGATTAGGGTACCCGCAGGGGTTAACATGAGGAAGAGAATAGAACTAAGATGCCCTGACCCATCAGGAAATCCATACCTTCAGTTTGCAACAGTTTTTGGAATGGGTTTCGACGGAATAGAAAATGATTACAAATTACCAGAACCTGCAGAAAAGGATATATTCAAAATGGATCAAAAGGCAAGAAAGAGGGATGGCATCGAATCAATGCCGGAGAGCCTGGGAGAAGCAATACACCATCTAAGACAGAGTAATTTGATGAAAGAAATACTTGGGGAACACGTTTATAGTAATTACCTGACCGTCAAACAGAAGGAATGGGACGAATTCAGATCAAAGGTCACAGAATGGGAAATCAGCAGATACCTTAAGGTTCTTTAAAAATGGATAAATTTCCTGAAAAAATATAAAGTCTCAATTCCATTCAGGTATAGATTGAATTGAACACCGATAAAAAAAACCCAAATCTTCTTTTATTTCTTAAAAAAAATAAGAGATGGACCCTGCCTTTAATGGCAATACTTCCATCCCTTGGTGTAATTATATTGTATATTTATGTCACAGCTCTGGTTTATATAATTTTTCTTGTGCCAGTTATTTTGTTTTTTTCGGTTCATTTTTCAGACACCTGGGGAGTTAAGAAGAGGTTGAAATATGGAATTCCAATACTCATCATTCTGCTGGTGTTGCAAGCTGTAATGATGACACCGGTCATGTACGCTGATCCAGGAACTCTTCAGGGAACGACTCCGGGAGATTCAAACTTCACCATTAACATATCACCCTATTCTGGAACTTTTCACTCATTTACAGTGAATGCAACCTTTAACGGATTAAATGAGTCTTACAGTTATAAACCGGTATTTCTTCTATACAGTTCAGGGGAATTTCTTAATTTGACCGATCAGGTTGTTCTAAAAAATATCACTGCTTTATCCGGGACAATAAGTTTAAGTGAGCATTTTAGTAACATTTCCACAGGAGATTACTATGTAGATGTCATATTGAATTATTCACAGGGGAATGTTACTACCGGGTTTGTACGGGGACCAATAATTTTCCCTGAAATTGAATTCACGTTATCACTGGTGCTCAACTATGTATTTCTATACGTAATACTGGCAATAATCTTCATTGCTATAGTGTTGTTTAGCAAGTCAATTAGCAAAAGCCAGAGGAAAGCACTTCAATATAAAAAATAATTAAACTATATAGACAAAATATTTTATGAGGATATATATGTAGACTTATGTCTATGGAAACCAGAAAGGTTCAAATTACAGGAGGCTCCACTTATATAGTATCTTTACCACCGGATTGGGTAAGGCAGAATAACATTTCCAAGGGTAGCATACTATCCATGGAATCCTCTGGAGATTCATTGAATATATACCTTAACAATAGAAAACGAAAAGAGATAATAAAAGAGCTTGAAATTTCAGGAAATTATGAAGAGGACATCCTTCCAAGAACTCTGGTATCCCTCTATATTTCCGGTTTTGATGTACTTGTAGTGAAATCAAAGGGTTACATCAGTCAGGAAATTAAGGATATAGTGAAAAAGTTTTCACGGTTGGTAATGGGAGTTGAAATATTTGAGGAGTCCTCAACTGCAATAACCCTTCAGAATGTTCTGGATGCGGAATCGTTTTCCCTTTCAACTGCATTAAAGAGAATGATAATGAATGTGCAGTTAATGCTCAACGATACCATTAAGGCATTAGGAACTATGGAAAAAGAACTGCTCGAAAACATTGCAGGTAGGGATGATGATGTGGACAGATATCATTTCTATATAATGAAGGAAATATCAATGGAAAAATATCAGGGAAATGACATAGTTTTTAACCTGATCTTTTCCAGAATACTGGAAAGAGTAGCAGATCACTCAGTTAATATCTGCAATTTTCTGAAGGAATCAGAGAAACTGGATCATGGAAGAAGAGAAGAATTGATCTCATACATGAAATACTGTAATGATATATTCCAAGAGGCGACCACAGCGTTCATGGGAGCAGACCTAAAAACACTGAACCAAATAGTAAATGGTAAAAACGAAATCATTCGCTTGAAGTCAGAAATGATGAAAAAGAAATACGGAGATGTATATTTTTCAGGCATTCTCGAAGAAATTTCAAGAGTGGGCATGTATTCAACAGACATAGCAGAAATAACGATGGATAGATACGTTCAGAAAAACTTAAGGATAAGAATCTGAGAACCGAATAAATGGTTATGAACAACCTTAGTTTATTTACGGACGCCACTTCCTTTAAATGTTAAGATAACGACAATAAATTTGGCCACTCAAATGATCAGATTGGATTATGGCAGAGAGATGGTTTTCAATCCATAATGATAAATTTGTAAAAATCACACAAAAAGGCAAGAAATTTCAAATGATAATAGTAAAAAAGAGTGTTTACCAAAACGTTAATATGGTACGGTTAAATACCACCGATACGCACTAAAAGATGCACTCCTTGAATATATATCATGGGGGAAGGGTATGAGATTATTTATTTAATCAGTGAAGCCAGTTAATGTTCCAACAAAATGGATTGTGCAATCTGTGAAAACTATCTGGGGGATGGTTTGGTTTGAGAGCCGATGAAGGACGTGCCAAGCTGCGAAATGTCTTGGGGAGGCGCAAGGAGCCCTTGATCCTGGAATATCCGAATGGGACTTCCCGATTTATATCACTCCGAGAGGAGAGGGAACACAGGGAATTGAAACATCTTAGTACCTGTAGGAAAAGAAATCAATCGAGATACCGTTAGTAAAGGCGATCGAAAGCGGTAGAAGGCAAACCGAATTTTTCTTTGATAAGAAGAAAAAGATGTGGAGTTAGGACTCTTCCCAACGCCTAGCATTTGAATCAGAAGGATCTGGAAAGATCCACCAAAGAAGGTGATAGTCCTGTAAGAGCAAGAATGAAGGCTACGAGGAAGAAGTTCCAGAGTACCATGCGTCGTTATTCGCGTGGGAAGATGGGTGGCATCAACATCCAACCTTAAATACTTCTCAAATCCGATAGCGTACAAGTACCGTGAGGGAAAACTGAAAAGCAACCCGGAAGGGTAGTGAAAAGTACCTGAAACCAGATAGTGATAAACTTATAGGGCACTCAAGCGGTGATCTTCCTAACAAGAAGTGAGCGGTGTTCTATTATCCGTGTTGAAGAACGGGCCAGGGAGTTTTGTTGAGTGGCGAGGTTAACTCTTATGAGAGGTAGCCGTAGCGAAAGCAATTACACGCACAGCAATGGAGGTGTAACGTAACAAATGCGTAAGTCACTTGAGGAAGACCCGAATCCGGTCGATCTACACCTGAGTAGGTTG
>JAJZYV010000033.1 GCA_021797955.1 Thermoplasmata archaeon | reverse complement strand
CTGAATCTGAAGCAATATTAAAGTAAGTGTCCAGATGCATATTAACCATTGAACCTCTATCGCTATTTGTCATGAAATCGTATATGGGATTTTCCAAAATCAAAATCTCGTCATGTGAGGAAATGCCACTGTTCATGAAATCCAGAGCGCCTGCCATATTTGTTCTTGGACCGATCCCTATAAGGCCGAAGTCCCCGGCAGGAATGTAATCCCCACCCTCGAATTTCGAGTCGCCACTTATCGTTTTAAGATTATCCTTTCCAAATTTGTTTGAAAAAATGAATTCGGTCAGTTCAGTTTCCCTTGACCTTTGAGACATTCTCATGTTTCCAATAATAATTCCATTATTGCTCACAGCCTGTTGGTCTCGCATAAAATAAAGGTTAGCAAGCGGGAGATTGGAATAAATAGTCGGATATCCCGGATCAGATTGATTAATTTTCTTTATGTCTATTGATGGTTCAAGGATCAGTGTGTTGAAAAGCGTGCTAGAATCCAGTATGCATAGATTTTTTTCAAGCTCTTTCTTCATTTCAGAGGCTGTTTCCATGGATCCATAATAACGCACTGTTTCTCCCACCTTTTGTTCCAGTGCCCTCCTGAATATCTTATCGGAATCGGCTGTCTCAATAACCAGATCTCTCAAAATACTTACACGCACTCCGTTTTGCTTAAGAATTGATTCCAGTTCCTCATGCTCCTTAAGGGCTTCTCTTGACCGGAATGGTCTTTCGAAGAGGAATTGCTTTGGTGCCAGCATTGCATATTCTATCTCAGGCCCCGGCCTGTGCATAATAACTTCCCTTAAAGTATCAAATTCAGCATTTACCCACATTTCTGAACACCTATAAGCGATAATATTCTTCTCTATAAAGAAATAGGTCGATTTCCTCATCGCTGATTGCCTCTCTTAGGGTAACCTGCTTGAAATCCAAAGAATCCATAAAAACCGTTTCACTGTCCGTACCTGATATCCTGATAAATCTTCTTTTATCCGCGGCAAAATTTCTTATAATGAATCTCGATGAAAAAAATTCATTTTGTCTCACAATGACATCTCTTTTCTTTTCAGTATCTATAAGATATATGACCTGCGGAGAAATTCTTCTAAGCATGAATTCTACTCCGTTGACTTCCACAATATCTCCCGGAACCAGATCAAGAATTCGCATGGAATATGTGTATCTATAAATCTCATGACCCTCTTTCATACCTGCAAGCGTTTTGGATACGTTCAGATTGGAAAAGTAATCCCTTGATATTTCCTTACATATCCTGTCACAATCATTTTTTTTACCAAGATATATGTCGTATCCCTCCCTGAGTCTTTCAACGGAAGACACAAAGGAATCGTTTGATTTTTTGGAATATATATCCATCCTTCTCAGAATAAACTCGGTGATCTTTTCCAGAAGGGGGCTGTTTACATCCTTGAACCCACGTATCTGGATCTTCCCTTCATAATATGATCCAGTTGCCTTGTTACAGGAAGGGCAGCTTATTTTCCTTACCTTGTACGGTATTTCAAACTCCTGCTCAATATTCTCCAAGCCTTTCCTCTTAACAGATACATGGAGTGTGGCTGTACCCTTATAATCATTTATTTTAATTCCTGAATTTGACAAATCTACAATTCCGTTCTTGTCATTCGTGGATATTGATTCCATAAGTTTTTTTTCAAATAGACTCTGGCCGTTCTCCTCAACCCATCTCTTTCCAACCAGAACAGATTCACATTTAGGACACACTGTTATTTCATACGTTCCCGGGGGGATAACCTTAATGCTTTCTGAGATACATATGGCACATAGTCCTCGTTCTATGGCCTCATTCTTTCCGCAATTTATACATTTCATTCTAAGATCCTTGGATTATCCTTGAATTGTTTTACCAGAGCACCCGATATAATATGTTTTCTTATTTCTGTTGTTCCAGCTCCTATTTGCCCCAATATGGCATCTCTAAGGAGTCTCTCTATGCCTGAATCCTTGACATAACCATATCCTCCATGGATCTGAATTGCCTCCCTTGAAACCTGTTCTGAGATTTCTGCTGCATAGAGGATGGCAGAAGCTGCATGAAGGGCATCCATTTTATCTTCCTGAACCCTGCTCAATGATTCATAAGCCATTATCCTTGCCGTTTCATACTTTGTATACATGGTTGCAAGTTTATCCTGTATCATTTCAAATTCATAGAGATGCTGACCGAATTGTTTCCTTTCAATAGAATACTTTAACGATTCTTCCAATGCCCTCCTTGCGATTCCTACAAAGATGAATGAAAGAATAATTCTTTCGATGTTGAGCCCGCTTAGTATTATGTCCTTGGCACCACCCGGTTTTCCCACAATCCGATCTTCTTTGATTTTCAAATTCTGAAAATAAATCTCGCCTGTGGGTGAGCCTCTCATCCCCATTTTATTAAATTTCTTTCCTCTGGAAAATCCCTCATCAGTGCTGAGTATTGCAAATGCAGTATAGTTGTCCCCCGTTTTTGCATATGTCAGGAAGAAATCTGAATATGGAGCATTGGTTATAAGTGTCTTTGAGCCGTTAATTGTGAATGAGTCTCCGTTTTTTGTTGCATTGGTTTTCATTGCAAGGGCATCTGAGCCTGAAGACGGTTCTGTCAATCCCAGAGAACCTATCCATTGCCCGCTTGAAAGTTTTGGAACATATTCTTCCCTCTGCATTGAAGAACCATTTCTAAATAAACTGTCAAGGCAGAGATTACTATGAGCTCCATAAGACAGAGCCAAGGAGGCTGATGAATATCCTATTTCTTCCTCTATTATCCCCTGAGAGAGATAATCCATTCCTGATCCACCATATTCCTCTGGTATAGTAACACCAAGATAGCCCATTTTTCCCATTTCCTTAAAAAGATCAATGGGAAACATATCCTCTTCATCCATCTTAATACATATTGGTTCTACCTTCTTTTTAACGAAATCTCTGACATTCTCCCTCAAAGATTTATGTTCTTCCTTTTCGGTTGCAATCATTCTTTCCATATGTTAGAAGACTCTTTATAACTTTTTGATTCTTGATCAATAAAACAATAGGAGAAAATTTTACCAGATATTTTTATAGTTAAGAAAAATACCATGCTTGATCCTGAGAATAATCTTAACTAGTAGCAAACAATCAGGGTTAAATAGAGGGAATTTAATTGTACACAATTATAGAGGATGAGCATGTTACGAGAGTGCCACCACAATTATTAGGAGAATCTTTTAATCAGGCTGTGGAGGACGTGGCAAGGGATACGTTGTGCGGTAGAATACTTGATATGAAAGATGAAAACAATCACATCACGGGGAAATGCTATGTCATTTCACTGATTGACATTGAACCAATTGGTGAGGCCTCAATTGTTCACGGAGACGGAGGAGTATATCAATCCATTAAATACAGGGCTCTTGCCTACACACCAAAGATGCAGGAAGTTGTTGATGCGCTGGTAATATCTGTCGTTCCAAAACTTGGAGTCTTTCTGAGATTTGGCCCATTTGAAGGTCTTTTACATATAAGTCAAATTATGGATGACAGAATAGACGTCGATCCATCCAATCAAAGGTTGATCGGTAAGGAGACCGGAAGAGAAATCCGTGTTGGTGATATTCTCAGGGTAAGGATAGTTCTTCTAAATCTCAGTTCTTCTTCAGTGAAAGACAGTAAAATAGGATTTACAATGAAGCAAACGGGCCTAGGCAAAAAGGAATGGATTAAGCTTGCAAAGAACAAGGAGGAAAACTGAGTGAAACCAATATATAAAGCGTGCAAAGAATGTAAGAGACTAACCTCAGAAAAGTTATGCCCTTATCATGGGGATTCAAAGATGTCAAGTGAATGGTTTGGATTTATAATAATTTCAGACCCCAAGATTTCAATAATTGCAAAGAGAGCCGCCATATCTGAACAAGGAATATATGCCATTAAAGTCAGATAAATACTACATTATTACAGAAGCATCGAAGAAATTAATAGAAGAAAATAATGGAACAATAGTTGATGTTAATTTCATTACATCTAATCTTTCTAAATTTAAGATTATATCCGTAGGAGATTACACAACTGAGGTTTTAAAGAAATCAAATATAATTCCCTGGATAGAGGTAGTTGATCTAAAGACAAAGAGAGGAAAAAAAACATACAGCAGCATACCCGGATCCATTATCCTGGAAAATCCCCCGGGTGTCATAACCGGTTCACTTATTAAGGAAATTAAGAAAGCCATGGAACAATCCGCTCATACAAGGATTGAAATAAATGGTGAGGAAGATTTGGCTGTACTACCAATACTTTTTTATGCAGACGAAAATACAGTGGTAGTGTATGGAGTACCGGATGTAGGCATGGCTTATATCAGGCCTTCTAAAGATTCAAAGAAATTGGTTAAAAAGATAATTGAAAAAATGGATGTGAGACAAAAATGAAATTAAATGTAATTGAAGCCAAGGACAATCCTCTCCTGAAAAGAAAGGAAATTAGGTATTTTGTGGAATTTGATAACGATGTGAGCCCATCCCGCGATGTAATTCGGGAGGTAATAGCTCGAAACTATAAGTCTGACAGCTCTCTTGTCATAGTAGATAAGAATCTGCAATTAACAGGGAGCCATTCAATGGAAGGATATTCCAAAATTTATCAAAACAAAGAGGCAGCAATGCTTTTTGAACCAGATTACGAATTGATCAGAAATAAGCTCAAGGAAAAAGAGGTTAAGAACTAAATGCAGAAAAGAGAAATTTACAAAGTAGAGAATAATAAAGTGATGAGGCAGAGAAGAAACTGCCCCAGATGTGGTCCCGGAGTCTTTCTTGCAGAGCATGAGGACAGGGTAACTTGCGGAAGATGCGGTTACATGGAGATCAAGAAGAAACCCAAGCAGTAATTTCTTTACAAATAATTTATTAAGCTAAAAAAAGTATTTTAAAATTCTCTTGGATAAGTTCCATTATTAATGGAACATTTATTGTTTCTTGAGAGCCGATATGAGTCTGGTTGTTTCGCCCGCAGCCTTTTCTATATCTTTGTATTTTGCCTGCAGGTGTTTCTTTCCATCTTCAGAATGGGCGTCAATTCTTAAGAGGGTAAGAAGATGGTTTAGTTCTGCATCCAAAATAATTGCCAGCTCTGACAGTTGTTCTGCATTTTGCGTTCCCAATTCTTTCCTTTTGTGGGCAATAAAGCAGTCAAAATGAACAGCTCCATTGTTCGTAAATGTAAACTTTTCTCCGGTCGCAGCCTTCTCTGAACAAATATAGCATTTGAATTCAGCCATAAAAAGTAATTAATTGTTACCATATATACAATTTGTAGGATATGATATGAAAAGAACAGGAATTTCAGATCTGCCTTTACATTACGGAAGACCTCCTGAAAAACTCTTCAAACACATGGTTGATTTGACTGGCGCAATTATGGAACTCATAAATTCCTGGTACGGTTCCCACACCCTTTTGAAAAGAATGTCTGATCCCATATGGTTCCAGTCATTGAGTTTGGTTACAGGATTTGATTGGAATTCAAGCGGTACAACAACTTCAACGTTATACGCACTGAAAGAGTCCCTGAAAGAATCTCATACAGGTATCTCCATGGCTGGAGGTAAGGGAAAGGACATGATAAATACTATTAATGAAATTGAAAAAAGTGTGAATGAAGGGGTTTTGAAAGAACAGGAAGGAATCAGATTAAAAAATTATAGCAGGAGGATAGCCAGAGCGGATTCCAATTTATTGCAGGATGGTTATGATCTTTATATTCATTCAATTCTCTATAGTGATCAAAATAATTGGACAATAATACAACAGGGAATGGATCAGGATGAAAGGATGGCAAGAAGGTATCAGTGGCACAGTTCTATGGCTGATGAAATTCTAGATGATGGGCGATCTGGCATTTTCTCTCAGGAAAGTAAAGATAGGGTGCTCGATCTTACAACCTCAAAAAGCAGGGAAAATAGAGAAGGCATGATTGATGCGGTTAAAGACCCTTTAATTTTAAGAACAATAAGCAACGTAAATAAAAAAGGCCAGTTAAAACTTGATTATTTTCAGGAAAATTTAAAAATCACTTCATATGATGTTAAGGTAAATTGGGAGAATCTAAGGGAAATATATGAGTTTCAACCTTCAAATTTTGATGAATTGTTCATGATGAAAGGAGTGGGGAAATCAGCAATAAGAGCGCTTTCATACATCAGCGAGGTAATTATGGGAAAGGCACCAAGTTATTCTGATCCCTTACGATATACCTTCGCCCTGGGAGGGAAGGACGGAATACCCAAGCCTGTTAATTATGCTGATTATGATGCAGCAATTGAATTTTTCATGGAAATATTAAGATCAGTTAAAATGACGGACACAGAAAAAAGGAGAAAACTGGAAAAACTTACCCAGCTGAGTATTAAATTTATAAGACCCTGATATTGGTCATGGTTGTGAATTTTGCCTCTCTCTTTTCCATTTTCTATAAGATTTTACCTCAAAGGCGATATCTGCCAAAATAATAAGAAGAATAATCAAATCAAAAAGGTAGAATCCGGGCATGATCTCATTTGTGAGGAATGTTATCCCGATAAATTTCTCACTTTCGTTAAGCGAGTTATACCATACTCCATTTATACTGGTTACGACAAGTGGTGTCGGCCCTGATACCCCAATGCTCGTGCCGTAATTTGTAAATGAGGTTCCATTCATTGAATAAGTAACAGGTGGTTCAGAAATTGAATAAGCACCAGGGTTATTTGCTGTAAATGTAAAGGTATTGGTAAAGTTCTGACCCGGTGAAAGAGAAGCTATACTTGAAATAAGTTTTCCAGAAGTTATTGTAACCTCGCCATTATATTGTGAGGCAAAAGAGCTCTCGTTTATGGCAACAGAAGAGATTGAGTTTGAATCCCTGTTAATAACGGAGGTTTCTACCGTGAATGTGTTGGACCCTGAAGAAGTTATGGATGTGGTTATCTGAAGGTTTGCTGGGTAAAGATGTTTGGATTGTAATTCAATAGAAGTTAATGAAAATGTACCATTTGGTTGGATGGTCTGATTCGCCGTCTTCGATAATTGACCTGAGTATCCCGTATATGATCCTATAATTGTGAAATTGGCAGATGATTTTCCCTCAGGTACCCCGAGAAGCATACCATAGTTTGCATTGGAGCTGGAAAATGCAATAGTACCATCATATCCATAAATCTGTGCCCCGGAAATCGTATGTACATCAGATGAGGATGTTACAACATGACTCTTAGCGAAAAGACCACCATCAAAGACAATAGAGCTGCCCTTGCTGAAGGTTGAATTTATACCAATATATTTTGAAATTTCATTTGAAAAAGTTCCTGAATGAACAAATCCCGCGATAAATATGGAGGAATCAACACTGCTTGATGAATAACCTGGAACCAGATATCCTGAATTCATGCCTGATGTAAAGATTTCGTTGGAGCCAGAATTTGAGATTGTGCTGGATAGATCATTAACCATAGAGTTTTCTGAGTTATAGTAGTTGGCTGTGAAGGTGTAAATATATAAACTAATGTTAGAGTCAGAAATACCAATGAAAGATGTTCCGAGAGATAGTTGAACTATGCAGGCCCCATCACTTCCTCCCAGCTGACTCATAATGCTGCCAACTTGGGTCGTGGCATATGAAGATGTGTTAGCTAATGTTCCGTTGTAAGCCATTACGATAACGGATTGAGGCATAAGATTCCATAATGTGGAACTTGTGATTGAGGAATTTGATATGGTATTGCTTACACCAAGACCGTTTTCTATACTTCTGAATAGTTGCGGCAAATTATCCGTTTCAGCAACGAGCGTGAAAATGGATGATGTCTGACCGCTCGCATATATCCAGTTTGAATTGGAATTGCCACTGTATAGTGCCATATTGAGGAATATGTTATACGAAGAACCCTGCTCGCCTATTACACCTGCAGAAAGAATATCCTGATTGGAATTATTTCCTGAAGTAGAAATTTGAGGATTGCTATTTGAGGAAATACCAGTAACCAACTTTGTTGTGGAAAATACGGGGTTTCTATTGAGAGGATAATTTCCCAAGGACACATAGGAGTTTAACCCATTGTCGTTGTGGAAATTTTGTTGGGTCGTCGATACAGAATATGGAGAGAATGCGCCTGCAAAAGATAATACGAATAGCGCTAATATTATGAAAACAATAACCTCCTTAGTTTTTCCCTGTTTCTTTTCTTTATTTGCTTTCTTTGCAATTTTATCTTTATTTATTCTCCGGTACAAAAATCTGCCTGTTAATCCGGATGATATCATTATTATAATTAAATTGACAATAATAAAAGGAACAAACGCTTCAGCCAATATTCCAAGCGGACCGCTCACATTGATTCCACCAATACCAAGAAAAGATGATGGTCCGCTACCCGATATAATCGAAAAACTAGTTGATGATAATCCTGTGCCTGTTGAGCCAAAGGAACCACTGAGGGAGGTTTGTCCAATCTTCTCAACAGTTAATGCGATTCTGGAGAAGAGCGGCTCTGCCATGATAGTCCCAAAATTAGTTCCTGAGGGAGGCGGCGGTAAACCGTTGGAAATAGAGGAAGAACTAACAGAACTTACGAGGCTTGTAAATTTACTCTTAGATTCCAGATACAAAGAAAATAAACTTGATACAATGAAACCCCAAAGCGAAAAGTAAACAGTTATTGCGGCGCCTATAGCCTTAGTCCCCTTTCTAGCTCCGAGACCAATCAAAACACCGACAACTATGAGAATCGGAATCAGAATAAGATGATTAAGAACGTCCCCCATTAAAAGAAACATTAAGGACAATATAAATATTAGTGGTGCACCAAAAATCGGGCCAACCCATGAGATTAATGGGGAATAATATGATGATAATACATAGTATGAAAGCGCAATTGCAGAGAACAACCCAACAATATATGCGGTTAGCTTACCCATTGATTAAACTATCCCAAGTAATTATATTAATATTTGTCTCCTCATTTTATCTTAAAATTGCTGCTAATTTATAATATATTAACCAAATAATTATTTTACCTTTAGAAACATGGAAGACCTCATCTTATGATTATTCCATGCTGAATCAGCTGCAGAAATTTTTAGTGAAATCCCCCCACAGATAATACATTTTGATTACCGCTTCTTTAAATGATATCACTGTTTCCCTTTTCCATATTTTTGCTTTTGAGAGGATCATCCTCCGATATCAAATTTAATTCTCTATCTTCCCTATAATTAGAATGTTTTTCGATCAACTCTTGCAAAAGAGATTCATATAAATAGTTACTTTGTGGATGTGTTTTAAAAATGACACTAAGTGACTGTTTAACTACATCCAGTGAAGACATTTGCTCCTTAAACTTCTCCAGTTCCTCAGCACTATTGAAAGATGCAAGAATAATCACCCTTTTGGCTGGGAAATATTTTGTAAGTAAATAATTATCTTTTAATAAGAAGCAGGCATCACGGGTCACTTTTGCTTCGTCTCCCCTCTTAACCTCAGCATGGTAAATTGCAAATATGAGATTATCAACACAAGCTATATTTATAATAGGATCAACAGAAAATGCGTTGCCCTGTGACATTTTATCCAAGGATTTTGCAACTATTGTTCTCTTTATGTTCGTTATGGCTGAAATTTCTTTAGCATTTAGGAGAGGATCCCGGACTAATTGCTGTAAAATTAGTAAATCTTTTCTTGTGACTGTACATTTTAGGTTGTTTTCTATGTTTACGAATTGAGATTCTTTAAGTTTATACTTATTTTCAATTTGATCATAAATAAATTGTATGGGGTCAGAATTCTTTGGATACAAGAAATCTATGCCAACTTCCCAATTCTCCATCACATATATATTTGTAATAAACTTCTTCCTCTTTAAAAATTCCATATCTTCCTTTGAGATAGAATACAAGTTATCAATTGAGATTAGTCCTCGTTTTAAGCCAAAGAGCTCATTGTTTGGTTTTACATTCAAACTTACAATAAAACCTGAAGAAACCATCGCATGCCATCTGTTCTTAACAGTGACAATTGAGTAATTGTATTTTCTGCTTATATCCCATAAACAGAATCTTTTTTCCGAGAAGTCATTGGGCCATTGGATATTTTTTAAAATTATTCTATCCAATTGCTGTAAATTCACTTTT
>JAJZYV010000032.1 GCA_021797955.1 Thermoplasmata archaeon | reverse complement strand
ATCGTGGCATTACTTGGAACATTAATGAAATCTCTTTTCATGGCGTCAAATACAGATATTTTGTCCATAATTGGATTCTCATATTCATAACTGTGTGCTGGGGAATCTTTTCTCGTATTAACCTGGGATCTGTATATTGAGTACTTATTTCCCGATACAAAATAACTCACGGTTGTTGCGAGCATTAGGGGAATGAAGAGAGCATAGGATCCAGTCATCTCTGTACCCATAATAATTATTGCAATTGGGGCTTTTGAAATCCCTCCAAAGAAAGCAATCATGGCCACTATGATAAATTCTGCAAAGTTAAGGAATGAAAACACAGGGAGAAGTTCATGAAAGGGGATATATATGGCAACTCCAAGGAATGCTCCTGAAACAATTCCTGGGGCAAAAACACCACCAGAACCACCTGATCCTACAGTTAAGGAAGTTGCAACGATCTTCAATATGAAGAGAAGCAGGAAAAACAGTGAAAGGTATAACCAGAATCCCGAATAAAACAAATTGAAATTTTCATCCAGGAGTTGCTGGACCCATCCATATCCCAGGCCAATGACCTCGGGAAATTCTATTGCTATTAGACCCATCATTAAAGCTCCAATAGCAGGTTTTGCCATCTTGGGAATCTTCTTTCTTTTATTGAAAAAACCTTGAATCCCATAAAACGTCTTAACATAGAAAATTCCGCCGAAGCCGGTAATTATCCCTATTAAGAGATAGGCAAGTAACGCTGTGGGGTGAAAAAAGCCAATGGTTGTGGTTACAGGTATATCAAAAATTGTTTTGTATCCGACGAAATAACCGAATATTGAGTATCCGACAACCGAGGCAATTATTGCCGGTATCAACGCCTCCACTTCAAAATCTCTTCTATAAAGGATTTCTGTACTCAGGATCGCCCCTCCCAATGGTGCCAGAAAAATGCTTCCTATTCCGGCTCCGATTCCTGCCGCTACTGCAATTCTTCGGTCTTTATCGTCCAGTCCGAATAAATCTGAAATCATTGACCCAAAACCCGCGGCAATTTGAGCGGTTGGACCCTCTCTTCCTGCACTGCCCCCTGATCCTATTGTGATTGCAGACGCAACTGTTTTTACGAGGGGAATTCTTTTCCTGATCTTGCCAGCCTTGTTATGGAACGCATCAATTGCCGCGTCCGTTCCATGACCTTCAGCTTCGGGAGCGAACCTAAAAATGATAAAGCCTGATATTATTCCTCCAATAACTATTGATACTGGTATGAAATAATATTTATAGTTTGTAGGAAACGAATAGAGAGAGGTTCCTGATACTATTCCTGAGCGAGGAAGGGTGAATCCAGTAAGATTTTGAAACATATAAATCGTTATCAGGTCAATGGCAGAATATAACGCAAGGGCTCCGAATCCTGCAACAACACCAATTATGACACCTATAAGGGTCCATTTTCCGGCGGTTGTGGATAAAATTTTGTTTAAAATATCATGAAGGATTCGTCTACGAAACATTCTTAATTGGTTATTTATGATGCATTATTAATGTTAACTTTATGGAGTCTTAGACAGACAGGATTTAACTTGATATTAAGGTAATATAAATTGTATTCATTTTTGATAAAATTGGGTAAGGAACTTGAGCAGATGAAGTATTTTCATTGTTTAAAGGGCTTCTACGTTATTCATAACAAAGATTCAAGTACTCCAAAACTAATTTAATGTCTAAGTAAAGGGCGGATTTATTAGTTAATAGAGTCGAGCTATCCGTTTACACACATTATACTGTCTTTAAGGGCGGGCAATGCGCAAAAGTATTATAGCAATTTGTCGATAGAATACGGATAAATATCAAATGATGACAAGTGTTGAAGAGCAGATTGACCGGTTCAGAAAAAATATGATTGGTGAAAGAAGAAGCCCTTATACAGTGAAAGAATATTCTTTTCTATCGACCATATTCCTCAACTTTTTAAATAAGGATCTTGACCAATGCACGCCAGCAGATATAGAGAATTTTAAGCTTTATCTGGCAGTGGAAAGGAAATATTCTAAATCTTCACAGTATCTTGCAATAAAGGCGGTTAAACATCTTTTCAAATCTAGAAATATAAAACCTCCCGAGAATCTGATTGCTCCCAGGAGATCGGCTAAAATGCCTGTATACTTGAGTCAGAATGAAATGGAAAGGCTCGTGGAAGCTTCAAGGGAAGATTTAAGGGATAGATCAATGATACTACTCCTGCTTTACACAGGAATGAGAGTGGGAGAACTATGCAGCCTTAAAGCTGAGGATATTGACATACCTGAAGGACTTATCAGAGTTCGTTCAGGTAAAGGTGATAAAGACCGGATTGTTCTCATTCCCAAGGAATGCTCGGACGTTTTATCCCAACTCTATTCAAGAAATATTGCCTCAGGAAAATTCCCAGAATATTTCTTTGGTACAAGAAATGGAAAGATTCACCCCACCACTGTCGAAAGAGTTGTCAGAAAAAACGCTAAGAAATGCGGAATAGAAAGGAAAGTCACCCCGCATACGCTAAGACATACATTTGCCACAACTGTATTGAAAAACGGTGGTGACATAAGATTCATTCAGCAGATTCTGGGCCATGCCAGTATTGCCACCACACAGATCTACACCCACATAGACAGTTCGACTCTAAGGGATATGTATTCTAAATACCGGCCAAAAATTTGAAAAGAGCAATACGATGTCAATTCTTCCTTGTTACCAGATATTCTGAAAGCCATAACAGGAAATCTTTTGTATTGTTATCACCATTGATTGTTTTAACATATTGCTTCCCTGACAATATAAACTTTTCAATTAGTCTTCTTGAATAGTCATATGAACCCGATTTCTCTACAATTTTTTTAATTTTTTCAAATTCGGCATCAGAAACATTTCCCCTTTTAAGAATATCTTCAATAAATTGAGATTCTTCCCTACTGGAATATTCCATTGCTTTAATCATGAGAAGTGTTTGTTTACCCTCGTTTACGTCACTTTTTACAGGTTTTCCTATCTCTTCTTCCTTTCCAAACAATCCTATAATGTCATCATGAAGCTGGAATGCCAGACCGGTTAGGCAGCCGTAAGCGCTAATTGCCGCAGTGGGGCCATTGTAACCTGCAAGTGTTGCACCTAATAGCAAAGGACCTTCAAGGGTGTATTTGGCAGTCTTCCACAAGTGAAGCCTTATAAGGTCATTCATTTTGAGTTTCACGCCTGCTGTTGTTAACATGTCTATCCCTTCACCATATCCCGTTATCTTGGTTATTGAAATGAGTTCTTTCATAGCTTTATTCTTAATTTTATCATTAAAATTAGTTTCTGAAAGAGCTTCATAGGCATATGTCATCGCAAGATCTCCTGCTACAATTGCAATATTCTCTCCCATTCTTCTGGCTTCCCTCATACCTACAAAATCTTTTTCCAGAACTTTGTGTAACGATGGCTTACCCCTTCTAAGATCGCTTTGATCCATAATATCATCGTGTATGAGGAAGAAAGATTGGGTCAATTCTATTGATATTGAAGCTTTGTAAACTTCCGGGTCTGGTTCCTTGAAAAGGTTATGCCCACAAACAACTAAAATAGGTCTTATTCTTTTACCTCCCTGAACTGTATAATCGGCAATTTGGCCTATGAGTTTTTTTATGCTGGAATCGCTTATTTCTCTGATCCTTCTTTCAAAAAATCTCGAAAGTTCTATGTTGATGTTTTTTCTTGCCTCTGAAATGAATTCATCTGGATTCATTTTTGCGCTGTCCTGAGCCATATGGCATAGAATCATTAAAGTGTATTTATCGCTTTATGTATAAATGGATCGGCATCCTGAACAAATGAAGCACTTATGCGGTATAGATGAGGCGGGCAGAGGGCCTGTTTTTGGGCCAATGGTCATTTCAATAGTTTGTGGGGATGTTGATAAAATTTCTGCCTCTGGAGCAAAGGATTCTAAAGAAATGAGTCAGAGCGCCAGGGAAATAACTTTTGATAAAATATTGAATGACGCTGAACTTGTTAAATTTGAGATCATAAGCAGTAAAGAAATTAATCGTCTCATGGAATCAATGACGCTCAACGAGATTGAAGGAAGGTATGTCTTAAAACTTTTGGAATACTCAAATTATTCAACCATCGTTGATTCCTTTGATGTAAATGCAGATCGGTGCTCCAGCACTCTGTCTAAGAAAAGTGGAAAAAATGTAATATGCAGACATAAGGCCGACAGAGACTATCCTATTGTTTCAGCTGCATCTGTGATATCAAAAGTTATTCGTGAAAGGGAAATGGATAAAATCAGAAATCAATATCCCGGGATAGGGTCCGGGTATCCTTCTGATCCATATACTATTGAATATCTTAGATATGCTTTGAATAATAACGTTGACTTGGGAGAAATAGTAAGAACTAAATGGAAAACCTATACTAATGCTTTGAAGGAAACAAGGCAAAGAAGATTGTGATTCAGTAAAGTGAATCTTTTTTTGGAAAAGAAATCACATTAATGAGATTATTCATTCATTTTAGTATTTATTGGAAATTTCCTTAAATATTAAACCAAGATATCTAAAGGATTAGAGGAAAAAATATGTCGCTTCCAATAGATTTAATTATACCGACTAATATTTAAGCAGTCAAAAGTGCAACAAAGCTTTATATATATTCTTTATCAGCCATTCTATTTGGCAATAAAAAACGTATAAAAGAAGAAGAATTGCTCGAGGAAGATGTCTAGTTTGGGGACATATTTGTAGTCATAGGGTTGTTATTCTCACTTTTTGTCATTTTTGCATTCATTTTTTTCGGCACTAAGTGTCGGAAATATGGTTAATAACTCTGTTCACAATGGAAGAACTGTTGTTTCAGTAACCGCCACTAGTGAGGTCATGACTAACAACATAGAAACTCAACTTGTTAGAAGTTCATGTCCAACAGAAAGTTATACTTTCGGCTTGGTATTTCATTATCATCATCATTGGTCTGCTTATCACGGATTGTTCAGTGGCTGTGACTCTGGAACCTACACAATGGAATTTAAAGACATTATAGGGTTTTCTGCAGTTTTTCGTGAGAATATCATCTATTGTGCAAGTGAAAGTGGTTCTATAACTTGCAATAACGCAATTAGTGCCACTCCGCCAACAATAGCTGTAAGGACGGTACAGGAACCTAACAATCCTTCAATACCCACTGAACTAGAAATGTTTCAATATTCAAACCTTATCATAGTTGGTAATAATGGTGGTGAACCAACGGTTGATTTGTCAGGCGTTGTCTATTTATTCGGGGCACCTGCAGTTACAGCCCAATGGAGTCCAAGCCTAGCAACTTTTAGTGGAGAGTTGTCATTGGCATGGATGCATAGCGCAAATTTCAACTATTATTGCCCTTATCCAATTGCCCCTGGAACAACATTGACAGGTTATGGAAGTTAAGAATAAATAACTTAAAGGATTGAGGCTAGAAATGAAATTAAAAACATTTATCACTCTCTTTATGACTATAATAGCACTTTTATCCATACTAATAACATTTCTTCCTCTTATGGAGGAATCTTATTCATTGAGAAATGCATTAACAGAGCCTAATGAGAAAGGTGCATGCCTTAAGTTTCAATTTTATGATCCTTCACTCTCTGTTTTAGGGGTGGAGCATAATGGTACATGTGCACCAATAGGGGGAATAATATACCTGAAGGGCGAAGGGAATCACTATACTATTACCGCAGATTTGGATAATATGTGGGCAAACTATAGTAATCAGAGTAGCTTATTCATAGGATCTTTCCTCATTTATCCCCACAAAATAACATCAGGTGAGATTGCAAATGTAAACGGAATTGAAGGAGTATTTAAAGAACAAACATCATGTCTCCTTTGTCCTGAAATTGACAATGTATCCACAAGATATTATCCATATATAATTTCCAAAACTTCTGGGCCTGATTTATTTTTGCTTCCAACTTCCAGCGAAGGAGTAGTGTACGATGGGTCTGGTTGCTTTAATCAAACGAAATCAGTTAATTTTTTTAAGGACTTATATGGGCCCCTAGGAATTTCATTGAATTTCAGACCAGGAATTGTTCTGAATTTTCAGTTAGTGAAGTCTAATATCAAATTTACTTCATTGGATGATTATTATTACATTGATCAAAACACATCTATAGTGAGTTTGCTCATTGTTTTTTCAGCGGTTTTTTTGGTTTTAGTGATACAACGAATGAAAACCAAAAGGAAGTACATTACGAAATCTGATATTCTAAAGAATAAACATCAAAAAAATCTGAGGGGAATAGTGAGGAAGAAGAATGAAGGAAAGAAATGAATCTAACGCATGGTTGAAAGTGGAAAATTGCATAAAGAAATATGGATCAGTTACAGCACTTGATTCTGTCTCTTTTTCAGCAGGAAGAGGGGTAACGATATTGCATGGAAGGAATGGTTCCGGAAAGAGCACTATAATATCAATTTTGGAAGGTCTATCTCCTACGGATGAAGGAAAAATATCAGTCATTGGTTATGATCCAATGAAAAACCCTAAAAAAGTAATGGAGAATGTGGCATTTCTCCCAGAAAGACCACAGGTCTTTGGCGCCAATATAGTTGGGGATTTTCTGTATTGGTACGGAGAAATAAATCATTGTGATTATAATGATATAGAACGATTACTGGAATATTTTGATCTTCGAAATCTGATCAAGAGTAAATTCAGTAATCTGAGTAGTGGAGAAAAACAGTTAATAGTCTTAAGTGTCATATTATCTTCGAAGAAAAAGGCCTATGTTCTTGATGAACCCAATGCAAATGTTGATTCTGTAAGAAGAATGCAGATTGCCATGGAAATTGAGAAAAAAGCAAGAACAGGGGCTTCTCTCTTAGTTACAACTCACATGCTTGATGACCTACTTCCAATAGCCGATTCTATGATCCAAATCAAAGGTGGGAGAATAAAAAAAATACTTAGCCGAAATGATATAAAGGAAAATACAAACTTAACTGTTAGAATTTGGATGTCCAATGAACAGTCCTTCCAAAATCTGGCTGATTTTGATATAACTGTTAACAAGGATATCGTAGATATAAGAGGCGCTACTGTTTCAAAGATTTTAGAAGCATTAACACCAGAACAAAAGGAAAATATAATCAGTATTAACTCGGTTCCCGAGATGATCTGATGAAATTATTACAGTTAAAGTATGTGCTGAATGAGACGGACCCATTTTATATAAGGGAACTGCTAATGGCCTCTTTCTTCTATCTTGTTGTAAGTTCATATGTAAGTTCACTAGACTATTCTGCCGTTCCAGCTATTGATGTCTTTCTCCAGAATACTACATTCGCAGCGTTTACTATCCTAATTCTTTATGGCGCAATGCTCTCTGCTATTTTTGCCAGAGGGATCGAAAACGGTTCAACTGGCTTTTTGTTCACCACACCAATTAATAGAAAATTCCATATATTACTTTCAATGTTTGTTCAGGCGATTATTGGAGGGGCAATATTTCTTATTCCAATAGGATTTGTTTATTGGTTAACATTTTATGCACTCAATCTCTATGTTCTTGTAATAATTTATCTTGCAATTTTAGCGCTTATTCTGATTTATCTTTCATTCGGCTACCTTATTTCATCTATAACGAAAAGTGCAGTAGGGACTTTTATTCTGACGGCATTTTTCTTTCTGCAAATGAGTTCTGAATCAGCAAAGATCTTCAAGCATAATCTAACCGGGCAGTTTATCCTGTCAGGTCTTACAACAATGAATTTGAATTCCCCATTTGGTTCAAAGGGAGCTGGTTATGTCTTTGATGCCTTAGTTTTTGCCTTAATAATGTCGGTTACTGTCTCAACTGTTTGCTATTACCTTCTGATTAAAGGAAACATGAGGAGTGGGAGATAATGCTTAAAAAACTATTTCATATAGTACTTTTCATAGTTGCATTCTTATCCATTTTTTCATTCTATGCTTACGGAGAGATTACCCAGTCCACGCATAATTTCAAGACTCAAAATTTTGCAGTAAATGTATGTAACACAAATGAAAAGAACACATTAATATTATCAAAAACAGTTTGTTGCATAACAACACTAGGGAACGGATTGAATATATCTTATGTGGGAGCAAATCCATCTTTTCCGAAACAATTCAATGTGTCAGGCGTAACTTATTTTATAAATATATTCAAGGGTAATTCTACAATATACGACAATTTATCATTCCAGGGAAGCAGTAATATCCAATATTTATGTTATCAGCATGGTGCTGGAATGTACCAAATATCAACTTATGTCGTAGTCGACACCAACAATTCTTCCGCAATATCTCATATATCATCTATTACTTACAAAGCGACGGCACTTCTTGTTTCCAGACCTGCAAACCCAACTGAACTAATCTATCCGGGAATCGTATTTGGAGTTGTTGCTGTAGTTGTTTTTATACTATCAAGAATCTACGGGGAAGATACTAAATATGTTCCTGAACGTCTTCTCCATCAGAAGCAAAACTTGAAGCGGATAAGGAGAACATAGTAAAGAAGGTTATGCAATTCATAAGATACTTTACAATAAGTTAATGTATTTTAGGATATTCTTGTCTTGTGCCGCAAGACGAATTAGGTAGGGACCAGGCAGAGATAGCTGATGATTACAATGAAAGAGGAGTTTCATTCTTTAATCTTAATAAATATCCTGATGCAATAAAGGAGTTTACCAGGGCAATAAAGATACTTCCCAAAGATCCGGATTATTATTTTAACAGGGGATTATCATACTATTCCATGAGAATGTATGAGCCTGCCATTAAGGACTTTAAGAAATCTATTGAACTATATCCTGAACATGCAGATTATTATAATGCTGCTGGAGCAGCCTTGGAAGATTCCGGAGATCTTCAGGGAGCATATGATCTTTTCACTCAGGCAATAAAGATAGAAGGAGATATACCAGATTACTACTACAACAGGGGAAACGTGCTTTGGAAATTGAAGAAACTTGAAGAAGCCCTGCAGGATTATACTGAAGCAGTAAGGCTGAACAGCATGGACCAGATTTTCGTCTATAGAAGATATGAGTTGCTTATGGAAATGGGACAAAAAGAAAAAGCTCTAAGAGATATAGAAACGGCAATATCACTGGTTCCTGAAAATTTCAATTACCACATCATAAAGGCAGAAACGCTGGCTAAAATGGGTAAGAAAAAGGAGGCCCTTGAAGCCTTTGAAGAGGCCTCAAGATATATTTCACAACCGGAACTCATTGAGGAAAAAAGAAAAGAACTTGAAAAGCTTCTTTAATTGAAGAAATAAAAGGTAAGCAGGTTGGTTCATGAATCTTTTAACGCTCTCAATTTAAGGAATTATCAAAAAGATGCAATAGAATTTGTAATCAACAGCCTCAAGGAAAAAAATGGAGCAATACTGGAATCTCCAACCGGTTCAGGCAAAACAATTATGGGCCTTGTCTCTGCAATTTCTTTTGCAAGGGAAAATAAGAAAAAAATTCTCTATCTTACCAGAACAAACTCTCAACAGAGTCAGGTTATTGAAGAAATCAGGGTCATTCAAAAATTTGTGAACATAAAAGCGACCGCAATACAGGGGAGGGGAAATCTTTGCCCATTGTATCGGGAAATTGAAAACGAAGATGATTTTACATCCGAATCGCTATCAAAAATGTGCTCCTCCAGAAAGAAAAAAGTTGTGGAAGGAAATCAGGATGCTTGCAGATTCTACAATTCAAAAGTGAAATCTGAGGAAATAAAAAGCCGTATTATTACTGAACTGATAAGTCCGGAAGCTGTTTATGAAGAACTGGTTCCTCTAGAAATTTGTCCATACGAGAGCATCAAATATGCAATGAGAGATGCAGAGATTTGCATAATGCCGTATTCTTATTTTCTTAATCCGGGAATAGCCCCATCGGTATTGTATAATTGGAGAACTTCAAGGGAAAGTATAGTTATTATTTTAGACGAAGCGCACAACCTCCCTGAACTTTCAAGGGGGATTTTCTCTTTCAAGATCACGATGAGACAAATTGAACTCGTGGAAAAGGAGTGTGCAGATTATGGGGACCCGGAATTCCTCCCAAGGATCAGAGCGAGCGATGTATGTGAATACATTAGAAATGCCATAATCGATATGGAAAAAGAGAGGCTTTCAGAACAGGAAGAAAGCAGAATGATGTTTCGGGATTTCATCGATTATATTCGA
>JAJZYV010000031.1 GCA_021797955.1 Thermoplasmata archaeon | reverse complement strand
AGGTATACCCAATTCTAAATTTCATAGATTACAACAGTGGAGAATGTTTAGCAGATTCTTCTTTTTGCAGAACTCCATCTGCATAATAAAATATTCGTTATTTCATAACTGCTTTTCTGTTCTTTTATTTTATGTTCAGTAGTGAAAATAGAAATCATGCGGGGATTTGCCATTCTGTTATAATTTATTGTTTTAAGTGGATAAAATTCAAAAATATCCATTGTTGGAAGATTTACATAGATTATTCTTAAATTATATTACTAAATTCCTTACTTATCCCTATAGAAATCCTCTTTATCTGCTTCTGGTCCCTCAAAATAAAAATCTGTAGTGCATCCTCATCTTTTTCTATCTTCTTATTCAATTTTTGAAGCAATATTGAAAGGTTCGCCCTTGTAATATATCCAATAAATACTGAATTTTGTGTCCACCTCAGATATTGCCTGCAAATTTTACTAATTTCATTTACTCTTTTTGTGTTAACATCATAGGTTAGAATGACCCACATTTCTATCAGAACCTTGAGATATATGGTTTATACACACCATCACCAATGACGTGTTTTTCCAACTTGTATAATTCAAGTCTTATCAACCTTCTCATAGAGACATTTCTTCCAAGACTTTTTACAAAAACTGTTTCCCTCATTTTCTCATCAAACGCCTCAAGTATCTTCCTTTTCCCGGTTTGGGAAAGGTATACACCATTGTCCGTAATAAAATCGCTTTCATTGATCATCTTCAAGTTTACCAATTTCATTATCACCCTGTCACATATTATAGGCCTAAATATCTCGCTTACATCAAGCGATAAACTTGATCTCCTATCAGAAGGCTCGTGAAGGTAACTTATAGAAGGTGATAGATGAGTTCTCAGAATCTCTGAAGTCACGGTTCCATATAATACCGAATAAAGATAACTCATCATTGCGTTTATTGGATTGGCAGGTGGTCTTCTACTCCTTCCATTTATTTTGAACTTTTCTGGGAGTTTGCCGTCTAAAATACTCAAATATGCTATGTGTATGTTACCCTCTATTCCCATCAGTTCTTCTATGGAAAGCGAGTTTTCAATCCTGGACTTCTGAACTTGAAGTTTTCCTGCTTGAAATCTCGAAATTACTTTTCCCATATTTTTTGCTGCCCCAAGAACGAATTGCTTTGCTAAAAATAACCTCTTGGAGAAATCTATAGAATGCTCGACTTGCTTTTTAAGCACATATCCACTTTCAAGATAGTTATCTGGAAAAATACTGGAAATGTAATATCCCCTTTCAGAAAACAATATCACGGGTATCTTCATTTCAGCCAAAAGTGAAATAGCAGGTGTTGTGAGCGTTACGTTTCCAAATATGGCCAACATATTAATGTCTTCTATGGGTAAATTAACGCTTTCAACCTCATTTTTCAGTGCAAGTGACCCAGACGATTTTGATAGTGTTCCTGATTTGATTAGATAATAAATATCGCTCATACATCCCCCCAACAAAACTCCACATAACTGCATCCGTGAAAACAAAAGTAATTCTTTTGAGCTTTTGGTATTTCCGATCCCTTTAATTTATCTATTAGCTTGTATTTTTCGATCAGCTCTTTCTCATTTTTAAGAGGAAAATCTAACCTCTCTATTTTTTTAGAGCCTAAAAGATGAATTTCACCGTGACTCACCAAAAAACCAGCATTAGCAGCCACTTTCATATAATGACTTAATTGAAATATATCCGCATCAATTACCTTTCTTCCTCTTTTAAATTCATGAATTGTGCACTTCCCATCCTTCTCAATTTTAAGGTAATCGATCTTATTTCTTCCTATAGAAACTTGTGAGAAACCATATTGCCTTTCTATGTCATTTTCGTACTGACCTAATTTAACAAAATCAGTCCCATCAGTTATAGATATTTCATGCAAAGATAACCAGGCCCGTCTGGGACATATTGACACATAACTAATGTCTGTCCCACGATAGTTTTCAGGATTAATCGTAATCCACCTCCAGGATTAATCTTTCCAATCCGGCAGTCACCTTTGTGCAACTTCTTACGTCCTCTACGAATTCCCTGAATTTATCATTATTCTCACATCCGCTCTCCGAGAGTAATTTTTCAACGTCCTCAACGATTATGCCATGTGCCCCGAACTCTATATGCCCATATTTGAGTTTTCTACTTCCCTGTGGAAGATTTGAGACCTTTACCGAGAAATCGTATTTTACTTTCTGATTGAAATCCCCAACTATAAAATTATAACAATCCCTGTATAGTATGTCTTTATTCTTGTTAATCCATATTTCATTATATCTTGTCCTTAGAAATCCATCATTAAGATCAAATGATTCGTCAAGCACATTCACCTCGTTAGAAACTTTAGGTATAAAGTCAAAAATTGTTTCTTTGTATTTGTCCCACCATTCCTTAAGTTCTTTTATTCCTTTAAAACAATTTTTTCTGATCTTTATAATGCCCTCTTCATTATTCATCGTTTCACACACTTCTTTTGCGCACCAATAACCTGCCTTAAGATTTTCATTGTAACCATTTATTATATTCTTTTCAATTATTGATGATGCGAAGAAAGTAATTTTTTCCAATAAGAGATATGTATACACGCCCACACCAAATGGGTATGGCTCTCTCTTCTTGCCTGGAAAATTAAGAGAAAGTAGGAATTTTATGAGATCATCCATATTTTCGATATTTTTATCATAATGGTTTATTCCATTCGGTATACAAAGATAAACTGTGCTTTCTTGTTCTATTCCCCGCCCAACTCTTCCTATTCTCTGGATGAGATTTTCACTCCCTACTCCAGGTTCTATAATAAAGTTAGAAAAACTTGGATCAATATTGATACCCTGCTCTATAACGTTAGAACTTACCACAATCCTCAATTGACTGTTCACTTCTTTTGTTGACCTATATACATCATAATTGGGGTCGTAGTAAGCCGCCATGAGACCAAACTCATTATTTTCCATTCTATTCCTTAACACTTGGCCAACTTCCTCTATGTTTCTTATTGAATCCAAGATCATTACCCACTTCCCACTTCCAAGAAGGTTTTGATTGGTTTCCAAAAGTTTTTGGGCGGAACCATTAAAAATATGCATCTTGATTGGTCCCTGTAGAATAGTATTCCGCTCACTTTTTTCATAACTTCTCCTCGGATTTATTTCTTCTACACTATTATCCCCAAAGATTTTTTTACACAAACCAATAAAGTAGTTTGGAACCGTTGCACTGCTGAAGATAATTTTAACCTTTTTTGGTATTATGACAGAAGCAGCCAAAATTTTGTATAATTGATCTAACGTATATATGTGAAACTCGTCGAATATTATTGTTTGAAGATCATGCTTCATTAATCTGCTTATCATGTCATCCTTTTCATTTTGAAGATAATAGTTTAAAAGCATGAATAAAAAAACTGTTGGATTTGTTACCACATAATCATTTTCTATGGCCATTTGTTCAATAGCTTCAGCCTTTGAACATTTCTTTCCCTGCGTTTTGTAAACCTTTTCAATGTGCTCTTCAATGTTTTTTTTATTTAATAAACAAGCTCTTTTGTTAATGCCATTCCTTACCTCCTCGCTAAGAAGGTTGTTCGGTAGTACTATCATTACTTTTCCCTTTTTCTTGATTTCCTTAAACGCAAAGGTTTTTCCCGAACCTGTTGGCGCATTCAGAATAACTATTCTTTTAAGAGGATCTTCCATTGTTCTTTTCAAATCTAATTGAAATTGCCTAAAACCCGTATCAGGATCATTGTCAATATAAGATGGTTTGATATTTAATGTCTTAAGTGTACCATTTGGCATATATCTCCTCAACCTCCTCTATTGAAAACAACCCCACGAGGAAATATTGCAAAATTAGATTCTCCGTATACTGAAAACCCTCCTTCATAATATCTAAACCCATTAATTTTTTCAATGTGAAAAGATTTAAAACAGCTTTAAAATTTCTATTTTGTAATTTCGACAGTTTAATAATTCCGGTCTTACTGTTTCCTATTCGCATGGCTTCCGGTATTTCCATTTTATTTTTGTGTATAAGATAGCAGTAAAAGGTGTTCCCTGGTCTAATAGGTTGTTGAAAATAGAAATTCTTGTACATTGTGCTCCCTTCCTTAGCATTTGGATATCTATTGGTTCCGTTATAATCAATACCCTGCATAGTATTCCTGATCATATTTTTCATAAAGGCTGATTCAGCCCCTTGACCAAATGCTATCTTTTCATTAACTGCCACAGTGAACCAGAAGTCAAAATTATTTAGTTCCTCATAAGTTGGTTTAAATTTATCAGGTTGAGCATATTCATGTAGTCCCAATTGTTTGAGAGCTGCGTACTTTAAGGCTATGTCTCCTAGAAAAGATGAGGATCTCATCCCACCTGATGCTGCTATATAATAGTAGTTAATAGGTGAGATTGTTTCTATCTTTAAGGGAGTGATTTCCAAAGTAATCACTCCTTACCTTCATCTTCAGTAAGACTGGTTTGTTTCGACCTGTTGTCTTTCTCTCTTTCCCCCGATGGGCTCCAAAATTCTTTCCAATCGTTTTCCATCTTGGCATTGATTTGCCTGCATATATCAGAGAGTAATTGCTTATCGGACCTCATCCTTAATATTTTTCCAATCAAATCATTTATTTTGTCTCCGTAAATCAAATTTTCTCCATAGGCATCCTTCATTGCTTTAAGAATATCAGCCTCAGGTTCATATTTTTTGGAATCCCAGGCATTTTTCATAACAGTGTATGAACTGACAGGTGTTTCCATTTTTGAAATCCCAATGGAAACTACCTTGTTGGTCATATTATCTCCCAATATGGCAGTCCTCGCGCCGTATCTCGTAGTACCAACAATTGCCATCATCACAAGGGCAAACATTTCAATTGAAACATTTTCCAACGAAATAAATCTAATCAATTTCACACCAGGTTTAACATAAGGTGTATTATAAAGTGCATTTGATTTTACACTTCCCTCATCCTTTTGCAGTATGGCCCCACTGTCTGAAAGTGAATTGTGTAGCAACCTTACTGTTATATCAGAAAGGGGCTCATAGCTATATGACCAATCGTAGAATACTCTTGATGCTATACCAGCAGCTTCTAAGGATTTTCCTGTACTGGAATCTCCATATATCAGGCTTAAAGGATTTTTTAGCAAGCCTTTTCTCTCTACCATGTTCCTCGAGTAATCTGTGGGTATAACTCCCTCAACCTTTCTGAGCTCGGAGAGCAGATAGGATCTCTCGGCACCCCTCCATTTAGATGCAGGAACAACCAGTCTTTCCTCCTCCCAGAAATTTTCGCTAGTCAGTTCCGTGGACTCATTATTCCTGTTTATGAAAAAACCAGTAGTTTCAGATACTACCCCAATCTTTACAAATATCCCTTGGTTCTTCCTGAGATCAATTTCACCTATCACTGGCAGCTTCAAAATCTTTCCGAAATCATTCATTTCATTTTCCATTCTTTTCACCTCTTTCCAATTGTTAGCATATATTCAAATTCAAACGCGTTTATCAGATAGGACTTTGTGGCTCCTGACGGAATTCTTCCACCAAAATCCTTTTCAATCAACTCTATCACACAATCTGCAAATTCGACTACTTTATCTACAGGGACGAAGTTTTTACCTTCCTCCCTGAGATCTCGTGTCACCTTAGTTAAGAGAACCCCGCCGACTATATCCTTAAATTCTGAAAGGTCCTTATGGTCTCCGTCCTTAGTCTTTACTCTCACCGTTTCTAAAGCCTCAAGGGAATCTCTCAGCATCCACGTTCTATCATTTCCACTCATTTTCCAGCTTGCATTCTCAATATTCGAAGCTATTTTCGCTAACTTTTCTATATTTTTCATATGTTCATCTCCTTTTTTTTCAACATTATAACCCATCTTTCTTATATCATCTATTGCCTTACTAAACTGCTCTCCAAAACCGTGTTTCTTATGTTTTACTAGTTCGCTGATGTGATTATGTACGTAGCTAAACACAGACATTGTGTTTTGAGTGAAATCAATTATTACCTCTGTCATTTTCTTGTAATCAAATTTTTCCAGAGAGCCATTTGCCAAAACGTTAAATGTCTGCAATGTTTTTCTTACCTTTGAAAGTTCGTTACATCTTATAGAGTTCCAGGAAAAAAATGAAACTATGCTGTTTGATATATCGAATTTTATGGATTCAAGCTGCCCGGATAGTAAAGGCGAGTTAGAATATGAAATTCTAACGTGCATTTTAGTCTTTCCTGCAATGTCAACGGCCTGATTGAGAACTCTTAGCATATCTGCATTACTTTTTACGGCATAAGTTACAAAGAAAAATGAGTTGTCCACTTTAACCTTCTGATCCATGCTTTCAATGCTTAAACGTAGCCTGTCTATTATGAACTGTTCACCATTTTTGGAGTTTGAAAATTTATCAATAAAGAGACTCATATCAAGATATGGAACTGCCCCTGGAAAATTAAGATAGACAAGGGTTTCGTCTCCCGATATCTTTGGTATGATGTTCCTTCTAACGTTAAACTCTAGGATCGAGACATCGTCAACCTTACCATTTGAAATTTTAGAAGTTTTCAAGCGATTGTTGAATCCGTTGGTATTTAATCCGTACAGGTTATCTCCCTTTGCGACCTCACTGGCTTGGAATCCGTTCACCATCGACATCCTTGATTTTTCAGGTACTTCAGGAAACTCTTCGGGTGTAAATATTTCTGGAATTATCCTTCCTAAAATTATATTATAATCGATATCCTTTGACTTTTTATTCATATCTTCCAGTACCTTTTTAGAAATCTTGTCCCAGTCCACATCCTCTTTTATTAAAATAGGGATCAGTAGAGCTGACTTTGCGGGGTCTTTTCCTAAAATCTGATCAAATTCATTCTTGAAATCCTCGATCAGATTGCTTATTTTCATCCTTATTTTATCGATTTCTTCATCTTTTAACTGCTTGTTAAGTTGAATATAGCGAACATCAAAAACTTTTAGCATTTCATTTTCATCAGAATTGGTATCATCTAATACATTTAACCCATCTCTTATGGAATGTGCCCCCTTTTTATCCTTTACAAATCTTAAATTGAGGCTAAATATACTGTTTTTATAATTGGAAATCAAGTCGCTAAATTTTTCTCCTTGTATGATTTTATCACTGTTGTCAAGATTTATGTCTTGAAGATGTACGCAACTTCTTACATTGCCGCCATTCCTCATAAAAGCGATTATAGAATGCCGAGTATAATCAATATATCCCGAAGCGGCACTATTGACACTTCGATCATTCATACTTATTAACCTTTCTGGATGCATAACTTCTGAAATAAGAGACTTAAATTCTTTAACCAAAAAATCCTGCATTTCTCTTTTGCTAATTGGGTTATTGTCATTAACATAAAATATGGTGTTCTCTGTACTCCATAGATAGAAGCCTTTGAGTTTAGTTCTTATAATAGCGACCACTGCCTTTTTAGCCAAACCCTCCATGGCGTAAAGATTGGTGCTTGCAATACTAATACTATTAATTTTCTCCTTTGAAATCAAGGTATATGGACCAAACTTAATGTCGCGATTGGGGGCGATATTCTCATGATTATAAATTCCTGACAACACATCTGACAATCTTGAAAAATTCATTTCAAAATCCAGGCCAGGGAATATAATCACCGAATCTCGTAAAACATTGGCCTCCGTCCCTTTTTCTGTACACATAGCAATTTGATAAATATTATCATAGTTTAAACCCAGGTCTTCCGAAAGATTTTTAAAATGTCTGTCTATTAATTTAAAGAGAGGTTCCTTATCGATCATCTGATAATTCGTATCCGTAATTTTATTAAAATCATGAAATACATAACCTAGGATAGCCCTCTTTAATAATTTTCCAAACGATTCCTTCTCTTTAAATTTTTCCCTCAGGTATTCTGCTATTTCAGAATTATTCTGGCTGAAATAATAATCAAATACCTTCATTGACATCGCAACACCAGAAAATATATGGACTGGATATGCCATATCACTGTACTTCTCAAAATTTGGATTTCCAATATGCCTTCCTCCCTTTGCACATTTTGACCATTCCTCTTCTGTCCATATCTTTTGAAATATTTCCTTAATCGCCCAGTCCATCACTTCATTAAATATCTCACTATTTTCGAAATCCATATAGTTTTTTAGTTCAAGTGTGTTATTATCCATCAAATTACCTCCCAGCATCCGAGTCCGAGAGATGGTTTAGAGCCAAGACCCCTATAATAGAGCGCTCTGATTGCCCTTTCGGAGCCTTTGATTTCACCTGTCATTTCATAAGCAGTTGTAATCGCCTCTTTTGCTTTAGAATTGGAAATTCTAACTGTTTTCCTTTTCAGGTTGGATGTACAAATATGGAAATCTCTTGTTTCATCATCTGATAATCCAAAAAAATTCCTCAAAATCCATAAAGCCCCTTTATTCAGATTATCTTCTACCCTTTCTGGGGCATCAACGTACTTTTTTTTCAGATCAAAGTCCCGGATTAAAATAGGAGATAAGGACTTAAACTTCAATTCTCCCTCTTTTATATCTGGTTCTTTTAAAGATACGATACGATTCACCCGATATATCACATCATTTATTCTTATTAAGGGATCAACTGCCAAACCTAGTCTGAAATACGCGGAAAGAGTCATATCAATAGTTCTCATTACAAAAAACCCATTACTGATATTTAATCCATTAACCCCTCTCTTAACATCGTGTGAAATTATATTACTGAAAGTGTGTATCCCTGGTTGATTCTTATCGTGTAATTTTTTTATTCTTTCTTGATACTCCGATAATTTTGAATAAATACCTATTGATAAATAATAATTGTACTCATAAGGAAGCATGATCCCTTTTTCTCTCTTCATTCTGATCATTAAACTTTCCATGTGAATACATATAATTTTATATAATAAAAACCTTTCTACACTTATGAACGAAGAAAATGTTTCGTCTTCATGTGTAGATACAATAGTAAGTTTTGTAGGATTCCAAATTGATATTATTATTCCTTTTATGAGACCGTATTTGATTTCAGAAGAGAACTGTCTCAATAGAATTGTGCTATTTACAAGTAAATTAGATGACCTGAATCCGGATGAGGATTCTATAAGGGCCAACCGACTACTTGAGAATGTTTTAACATATATCGGAGAATTAAATTCAAGAGTTCAAGTTGAAATTAACAAATTGGTTAACATATGGGACTTAAGAATCTATACAAAGATTTTCGAAAGAATTATATCAAAAAAAGCCTCCGTAAATCTTACTTCAGGACCTTCTATCTATTCCATAGCCGCATTTTTGTGGGCAATAAAGAACAATCATTTGGTTGAACATAGTATTGAGACAAAGAGTCCCCTATATAGAAAGAGTGTAGTGTTTAAAAGAATTGATATGGCTCCTTATTTTAACATACTCTTCCACACAGATAGAACAGACAGAGAGATCATAGAATTGCTGAGAAAAGGTCAAAGCAATACAAGAGAAATAAGAAATTATCTAAATAATGAGGTTAAAGAAAATTTTACCCTTCGTACTGTGGAAAATAGAGTAAATAAATTAGTTGAACTTAGGATACTTGGAATTGTCAGAGGGAAACAAAATATAATTTTTTTAAATGACAATTTAATGGATATTTTATGATAATAAATGAAAATGTTATAAATAAATGACATTTTATTTACTTCGATTTACAATTTCAGAGGTAAGTTTCAATTATAACCCCGTTTTATTTTAAAAGTGAATTACAAGGAAAGTGATGATTTGATTTTTCTCTTTGCAAACGTCGATTAAGACGTGTACTAAGTTTCAGGTTTGAAATTAATTCCGGTAAATTCCTATCCAGATTCCCCCGTTGATAATTTTTAAAAAACAACAAAAAAAATTTAACGCGTCGCAACATCCTCCATTTTAGAAAACCTAAAACGTTTTGACAATCCCAAATTTTTTTAATTCTTGGAAAGTTGGATATTGAGTTTTCACATTCTACACCTTGGAAGTTTCTGACTTTACGGCAGTACCGGATTCTACTGTTTTTTTCTTCTCAATTGCCTCAACGAGTTTTGGTATGACCTCGTAAAGATCGGCTGTGATTATGTAATCCGCAATGCTGTTGATTTCAGCGTTTGGATCGGTATTTATTGAGATGATATTTTCACTCAGCTTCATTCCCATGAGATG
>JAJZYV010000030.1 GCA_021797955.1 Thermoplasmata archaeon | reverse complement strand
TGAAAACTCATAAAGCAATTCTGTTATCTGATCGGGCCTAGGACTTACAAAGCTTGACATTAATGCAGGAATAAGCAAAGTAATTCCTAGGGGAACTACTATGAGCAATGGATGCGTAATAAGAGAATATGTGGAATATTTTATCTCTTTTGAGCTTATCTTCAGACTAAAAAGTTCCGGGAGTTTTCCCACCATTAAGGCTACTAAAAAAATCGTGAAAATAACATAGGTAAATATGTTTAAAATTCCAGTACCTACTCCTCCAAGTGGATCATTGAGCAGCATTGGAAATAGAACCCCCAAAATACCAGCTGGAGTAAAAGCGTTTAGTGCAGAATTAGCTGCTCCGGTTGATGTCATGGTTGCTCCTGAAGCAAATATAGATGTTTGTGAGATTCCTAAGGCTGTTTCCTTTCCTAGGAAATTACCCGTATAGAAAAGCCCAAGGTTACTCATCGTAGGTAAACCTGCATATTCTCCAAAGAATGTAAAAAATGCACTGAGCATAAATAATGACATGATAACACCAAAAACCATCCTTCCAAAATTTCTGCTTTCCAGAACTCTGCCAAGGGCAAATATTGAACCCATTGGTATTATGGTGAAAGAAACGACTTCAACTATATTCGAAATCCAGTTGGGATTTTCAAAGGGATATCCCGCATTTGCTCCATAAAAACCACCACCATTAGTTCCTATATTTTTAATCCCTTCCAGAGAAGCTACTGGTCCAATGGGAATTCCAATAACTGATTTGGAGAAGAACGGATGAATGTAGAGAAAAGAAGAAGTGCTTTCTGGGATTCCAATGAAGAGGAAAATCACGGTAGCTAAGAGAGATAGAGGCAAAATCAACTCAAAAATTGCAACCAGGAAATCATGGAAAAAATTTCCCAGCTTTCCATCGTCTTTAATTATTCCCCTAATAAACGCCATTGATGCGGCGAAACCTGTTCCCGCAGACAAAAACATTAATCCAATAATTACAATTGTAAGTTCATAATATGACAAGCGCTGAGGCGACGAGTAATTCTGAAGATTTGTATTGGTAAGAAAACTGCTTATTGTATTTATTGCAAGAGTAAATGAAAAACCTTTCTGTCCTGGCAACGGGAAATAATTGGTTTGAATTAATAAAAATAAAAGGGTAAAGACACCTGCCATCAAATTAAAAAAGAGAAGACTAAAAAAATATCCCTTGAAAGTGTGTGATTCATTCTCATCTACACCACTTATTTTTTCTATGAAATATATGGCCTTTTCAGAAAAACCGGTCATAATAGTACGTTGACCCAGATAAATTTTCTTTATGTGATCAGCGATTATAAATCCAAATATTGAAATTACGATTAGATAAATCAATATGATAATCGTCCCGGAAAAAAGCCTGTTGCTCACAAAGAAATTGAGCCAGAAGTTTGTTGAAGTTCCCCCATTACTCATAATTTCTCAGCTCTATAAATGCTGTAAAGAAGATAACCCGAGGTAAAAGCGACGATTAGTATTAATGGTATTACCCAATAGCTCAGTGAAATCAACCCACTTTAATTTTCTAAGTATATTTAAATTTTCAGGCTAAAAAAGGTAAAATATATATCATTTCTCTATAGAAATCCTTAATGTCTGTTTTTCAAAATTGCCCCTTGTTAGTCTCATCCATTAAGAATAACCTTCTTTCCTTGTAAAGAACATTTCTCAGAAATACAAATTAGATAATATTTTATAATTCTAACTGAAGTATTAGAATTGTTACAGACATGTGCCAGACATGCGGTGAAAATGATTTCACCTTATGGGCATTTTCTATAATGGCCCGGTATCCAAATTTTCTTATTCTTTCCATAATTAGATAGTTCAGAATTACAATCTTTTCGGTTGGAACTATGATATGCAATAATAATCGACCTTCCTCTTTAGTGTTCCTCAGTGCATATGGTAAATATGAATAACTCTTGAAATTACCCATTACGATAAGATCGTAACTTATTTTTCCATGAAAACTCCTGCAATCTTGATTAAAAATATCTATCTTAGAGGATATGCGGTTTAATTCGCTTGCCGTCTTTAAATAGTGCAGAGCGTCCTCATTTACATCAAGGCATGTCATCGTTATAGGTCTCTTGTATTTCCCTATGGGAAGTGAAAAATACCCTATACCTGAAAACATGTCAAGAACATTCTTTGGGTTAATTCCGATCGATGCTATGTAATTTCTTTCCCTTAAATTCCCCTTGCTTATCATTATTTTTTCCGGATCGAATATATACCTTACACCGTTCTCTATATATTGCATTTCCCCTCCTTTCCCAGCAAGTAATTCTATGGAGGGTTTACGCCTCTCACCTGTAATTTTACCAGATTTCCTATAAACTGCTGAGGCTTTTCCTTTTTTTACGAGCTCAAGCGCAGCCAATTTCTCTTGTTTACTATTTCCCCATTGTTTCAAAATTATGGACTTACCCAACCTGTACCATTCAATTTTTTCATTGATTGGTTCTTTAAGATTCTTACTTGCTTCTTCAAGAATATTTGTGACAGAATCGGCATGGGATAAGGGGAAATCAAATATTTCTGATTCATACTGTTCTAATTTGAATACGCTTAAAATTGGTAGAACTCGGATTTTTTCTCTGGAAATAATCTTTAGGTCTAACCTAAGTAAATGTTTTTCATAAAGATATTTATAAACATAATTGAATTTATCTCTTGGTATAGACAGACCGTAGCTTTTCAATATGCACCCATGTCTAGAGGCTTTTTATCATTTACGAGTATGCATTTTTAACACTTTTCTCTATGGTTCCCATATGGTATTATTACCATAGGATTTGTTTTAGAATTTTTATCAAATTGGACTAATGAAAAGAAAAGCGTAAATTCACGGATATAATACCTGCAAATGAATTCTGCCGAACTTTTCAATAAGGCAAAAAATCTGTTTCCAAGCGGTGTAAATTCCCCTGTAAGATTTTATACTCCAAATCCTGTTTATTTTAGAAAGGCACTGGGAGATAGAATTTTTGATGTAGATGGAAAAGAATATCTAGATTTTAATCTTGGATTTGGAGCAATGATCGCAGGTTACGGGAATGAAGAGATTATTTCTGAAATCCACGAAATGGACTATTTAAGCGTGCCTCTTGGAGTTCCCTCAGAACTTGAAATAAAGCTTGCTATTGAGATTAAGGCAGGCATTCCCTCCATAGAAATGATGCGATTTACAAATTCAGGGACTGAAGCCACAATGCACGCCATACGACTTGCAAGAGCCTATACTGGTAGAAAATTAATTATAAAGATGAATGCAGGATTTCATGGGTCGCATGATTATGTGCTCATAAATGCAGGAAGCGGAGCTCTAACCTTTGGTACTCCCTCATCGCCCGGAATACCAGAGGAAATTGGAAAAACGGTTCTTATATCAGATTATAACAATATTGCTGACACTGAAGCACTCTTCAGGAAATACAAAGATCAAATCGCTGCGCTTATTGTTGAACCTATTCTAGGAAATATAGGACTTATTACTCCAGAAGATGGTTACCTTAAGAATCTTGAGAAAATATGTCATGAAAATGGAGCTTTATTCATCCTTGACGAAGTAATAACGGGATTCAGGTTCGGTTATAAAGGTTACCAGAACATCGAAGGTTTAAACCCTGATCTAACTATTTTGGGAAAAATAATAGGCGGAGGACTCCCCATAGGTCTTTTCGGCGGAAAAAAGAAAATAATGGAGATGATAAGCCCTTTAGGAAAGGTATATCAATCTGGAACATTTTCCGCGAACCCTGCCACAATGGCTACTGGCCTTGCAACTCTTAAATACCTCAAATCTGCAGATTATGAATATATAAGAAAAATGACTGACATAATAACGAATATTCTCCAACCATACATAACCGATCATGAAATAATTTTGAACCAATATAAATCGATGTTCCAAATTTTCTTTACGGGAAGCCGAGTATATAATTTCAAATCGGCCATGGCTTCTGACAGTAAAAGATTCATGAGCTTTTTTAAATATTGCCTTCAGAAAGGAGTATACTTGTCACCAGGACAATACGAAACAAATTTCGTGGGATTTCTTCATTCTCCGGAAGATGTTGAAATCGCTGCTACAGTAATGGAGGGTGGAATTGAAGCTTCCAGAAATTAAGATTGGGACCAGAGGGAGCAAACTCGCATTAAATCAGACTAAAGTTTTCCTAAATGCAGTAGATTGGGCAGATATAAAAACAAAAATTGTTGAAGTAAAATCCCAAGGGGATGTTGATCTTACATCTTCATTAAGCGAGATAGGGGGAACCGGTGTTTTTACAGAGAAACTTAACGCTATGATTATGGATGGAAAATTAGATTTGGCAGTTCATAGTGCAAAGGATATTCCATCTACTCTAAATGAGGAAATAGAAATTTGCATGGCGATTGATGGCCACAATTACAAAGATTTTCTAGTTGGAAAATATGATTTAAATAGTATTAAAGAAGGCGGAAGAATAGGAACCTCATCCGCTAGAAGAATGGCAGAAATCAAGCATATAAGACCAGACATTGAAGTAGTAAATATAAGGGGAAACGTTGAAACAAGAATAAGAAAAAAAAATGAATCCAATCTCGACGGGATAATTCTAGCAAAGGCAGGACTAGACAGACTTAAGCTGAATCCAGAAGGGTTTGAGTTGCCTGAAGACATATTTGTCCCCGCACCTGGTCAGGGGATTATAGCGGTAACTGCCCTTAAGAATTCAGAAATTTCAAACTATCTGAAAAAGTTTTCAGAATCATGGAGTATGGATAGACTTCAAGCTGAGAGACGCTGCATGAAAATAATGGGTGCATCGTGTACAGTTCCCTTTGGTATTCTTATACTCCCAAATGAAAATGGATACAGCTATCACATTTGTATATCCAATGAGAGAGAAATAAATTTTTCACATGGATTTTCGGATGATCTGTCGAAAATTGAAGGCATTTGTAGGGAGCTTTATGAAGGAAAAAGAACTAGAGAATAATAATATTTTAAATGCTTATACCGTTCTGAGTACGAGACCCGCTGAAAAATTTACTTCAGAAAAAGAACATTATCATTACAATCTCATTAACATTCCATTGACCAAACTAAAAAGGAGAAAAATTGATTCTTCTCATATTGCATTAATAAAGAAATTCGACCCAGATGTTATAATTATTACGAGCAGTTACGGAGCTATTATTTTTATAGAGGACATTTGGAAAAGGTTACACAGAAAAGATCTGAATTTTATTGCAATTGGAGCTTCCACTGCAGAGCCTCTAATAAAAGAAGGTATTAACGTTTATATTCCTGAGAATAAGAGCACCAATGGAATTATTGAGCTTCTTAAGGAAAAAATTCCAAAAGAATCTAGGATCATAATTATGAGAAGCGACAAAGGCAACCCAATTCTTAACAGATTTCTTGAAATGGATAAAAGAGATTTCGTTGAGATTGTCCTTTATAACATATTGGAAGATTTTGAGAATCGGGAGACATTGTTGAATTGCTTAAGGTCCAAGGATCTGAGTGCCATAATACTTACTTCTTCAATGGAAGCTAACATATTCTTCAAAATTCTTAAGGATGAGAAAATTAAAATTCATAAAGAAACCGTAATTTATGCAATAGGAGAACCCACAAAGGAAAAAATAATAAGCTCCGGATTCACTGGAAAGATCTTAACAGGAAAATCAAATTTTGAATCTATTCTTAATGAGATTGAGAAAACCAATAGCGGGGAATGGATTTGAACCATCGATCTACGGGTTATGAGCCCGTCGGGATTTCCTAACTACCCCACCCCGCTTCATCATCGAAATGCTCGTTTATCATATAAGCTTAAGGTTTTACGATGACTTTGCGAAAAAATCATACCAATAACCCCTGTATTAAAATCAGAATTTGTTTCGGTTTTTTATGAGACATAATTGTATACTTTGGGTTACCTGAATGCCTCTTCCAGCTTTTCCATCTTCATTTTCTTTACGTTTCCCTCAAGGAAATTATATACTGTTCTCTGCTTCCTTCCCTCTATAATCATCTTAATGGCTTCAAGAGAGTATTTTATTGAAATATAATCACCAATGACGGAAACAGTATCACCGTATATCGAAATACTGGTTCCGGTTAAATCCTCTATCACCTTTCTTGTCTTCCCTTCTCTGCCAATTATTCTACCCTTAATTTCTCCTATCCTCCTAGAGCCTTTTCTTGCGTATTCTCTCAGAGTCATAACAATCAACTGATAATTCTCATCGAAGAGAAACATGGCTTTTTCTGGGTTGAATCCTCTGCCAATCGCCTTTACAACCTCAGCACTAATATTTGCCCTAAGTGGATCCCCGCGCTGGATTATACGCACATCTCCTTCCCGTGAATCTATAAGAAGACTAATTTCACCATTCTCCTCTATTAATTTTCTAATTTCTCCATCTTTGCCAATAAGCACTCCTACTCTCTCTCTGGGAATTTTAAGGTCAATCTCATTTTGAGTAGTTTCTGAAGTATCCATTTCTTTCATTATCATTATTTTCCTTATTATTATTTTCTGAGTAGTTTGTGTGGATCCTCTGGCCAATTATGGTAAAACGATGGAAGAGTCAGTTCTTCCTCTAAAATACCAGCTTTCTTTGCAAATATTATCATATTATTTACGTCTCTTTTTAGAAATTCATGAGCCATTGGATGTGTAATGGGAACGCTCTGGCCGACATCGATGATGTATGCATTTTTTCTGTAGCATAATATGTTATATTCACTGAGATCCGCATGGATTAATAAAGCCTTTTCAACCATTTGCTTATATTGATTCATTGCAGAATGTATGTACGTTTCCATATCATCACCATTATAGTTTCTGAGCTGAGGAGCAGGTTTAAGAGATGTACCTAGATATTGCATTAAGAGGACGTTTTTATGAACTCCTATTGGAACCGGACATTTAACACCATGTTCTTCCATATTTCTCAGATTAATGAATTCCTTTCTTGCCCATACATATACAATAGACCCTCTGGATAACTTCTCCTTTTCAAAACGATAATCCCCTTCTATATATTCCCTTACTGAGTTGAATCCCAGCGTGGACATCTTGTATATTTTGATTGCGATGTTCTTTTTCCTTACAATTGCCTTAAAAACAACTGATTCTTTTCCTGTAGAAACCGGATAATCGATTAAATCAACTTTGAACCTTTTCATTACATCATATAGAGCTTCCAGAGTCCTCGCATCAAAAACCTTATCCACTGTTTTACGGCCGGGGTCATCCCCTCTCCTGAACTCGCCCGCCTCCAGAAGCTGCTTTAATGCACTTTTATCGGTATCCATAAAATTACTTGAAAATGTCTATTACGTCAGGAAGTAATCTATTTCTGCTTAAATAGCCAGCCTGAGTTTGGGTATATCTGTATACAACATCTGCCTTCTCTGATTGAAATTGCCATGGCTTTATGATCACAAGATCTCTCTCTTTGATCCACATTCTCTTCTTCATTTTACCGGGAATTCTGGAAATTCTAGTGAAACCATCCTCACACATAACAGTTAGATGAGATGCCCCAGACAGTTTTTCGACTACCCCGTACATTTCCCCTTTTCTCTTATTTGGCAATATGACTCTTACTGTCTGATCTTCTCCCTCTACTGAAGAATTCGTATACTTTCCATTAGCTTTATCAACCATTCTTTGTCTCCTGAATTTAAAGATATGCCATGTTAATATTTAAGAACTATTAGATTTAAGAAATAAAGAGTGATCTTCGAAGAAGATCTGAGGAAGTTCTTTTATATGTCGGAAATTGTCTATTCTATTTTATTGATTATCTTCAATGCTTGTGAATCTTACTGCACGAAAAAAATTATCTGGAACCTTGATAGATTCCATATCCGGAGCGACTTTAATGTGTTCCTCATCTACAATTATCAAATTAGAACCGGGATATAGACCATTATTTTCCATAAATTTTAGTATATCAGGGCTTTCAAATATTACCCTTGATACCTTTATTTTTCTGGAGGAATTGAATTCACTGACTTTTATATCCTTTGATTCTTTAACATTTCCATTTTTATCTGGAACATAGTTACCATGTGGACATTTTATACACCCAAAATTTTGGCAAACCTTCTCAATTATTTCCTCGGTCATACCGTGCTCTATGCCCATGGCTTGGTCATCTAGCTCAGACCATTTCATTCCAAGCCCTTTCCAAAGGAGAATTTCCGCAACTCGATGCTTTCTAAGGAACTTAAAAGCCTCTTTCATACCTGTTTCTGTGAGTTCATATTTTCCCTTCTCCTTCCTCTGCACAAGTCCCCGATCCATTAGGATTTTGATTTCGTCTAGTACCGTTTGTCTTACGGTACCTAAAATCAATGCGATATCTTTTAGAGCAGCGTAACCTTGTAAATCCATATATTCATTTATGCATTTAAGGTAATCTTCTGCATTCGTGGAAGAGCCTTTCACAATTCAATATTACGAGTTTCTGTAATAAGGATTTCCATATGGCCGTTAAAAAGAGTTTTCCATGTTCATTGATAAAGTGGATTACAAAAGGAGGTTTTATTTTTATCGTGGCTTTCAATTCACTTGAAATCACTTAGTTTGATTTGTTCACTCTATTTTGTTTGTATTTTGTTTTTTGCGTTATACCTCGTGTAGTAATATAATACGAAAAGTATTGCTAATAGAGATACTATTATGGAAGTTACTATGATTATATCACTTCCATTATTGTCAGTTATCACGCTCACAGGAATATACGCATTTCCATTGACATTGATATATCCCACAGAGATATTCTTTCCTCCACCTGCACTATTTTGTTGATTGATTATGGAATATGATTTGCCTGATTGCGAATTTATAGTATATCCATCTGGAACATAAATTGTGACAGAGTAATTTCCCCCCGAAACATAAAATATTATCTGACTTGATGCTGTATATTCCGAAATACTTCCTTGGGAACTTTTAAGTGAGACGGACCAGTTTGACCCCGATGGCAGCCCTGATTCATTAAAAAATATATAATATGAATCTGTTAAGAAATTATTAGAATGTTTTTGTTTTATTATAAATGATTGTAGATTTTCATTTATACCGCTATTACCGTGTTGACTTAGTTCACCGTTTTCCAAAGTGAATAGAAATGAATATAATAGTATAAATGTAATAATAATTACCACTATTTTGTTTCTCATCTACCCCTTTATTAAAGAAAAATAAATAATCTTTGGCAAGTCTGAACTCGATCTATTTACTATGGCAAGCTATTTTATTTGACTTTCATTTGGAATTATGTCTCATAATAATCAAGATAAAGGATGAATACATGATCAACAATGGATAAGTTCAAGTTAATATGCCCTCTCATAACACCCCTTGATAGTTCTTATGAACCCAGTAGAGAATATTACAAACTGCTTATGTCAGATCTTACGGAAATGGGTATTAATTCTATATTTCCATTGGGAAGCACTGGACTTTTTTCACTTTTGACTATGGATAAGAAAAAGAAATTCCTGAATATTGTATCAGAGGAATCAGAAAAGAAAGAAACGTTTGTAGGCATTGGCAGCCAAAACACAGAAGAAGCCGTGGAATTGGCAAAATATGCTTTTGATCTCGGATTTACCAGCATGGTTCTTCAACCCACTTATTACATCAAGCCAGAGCAGCCTTGGATTATCAAGCATTTTAGTGAAGTTATCTCTAAAGTTGATGCAAATTTCATAATTTATAATATACCGCAACTTGCAGGCGTTACCATAGAAGCACAGACTATTGAATCAATCATTGATACCGCAGGTGGAAAGATAAGGGGGATTAAGGAAAGTTCAGGCAATATTAGATATTTTAATGACATAATTTACAAGTTCGGTTCTAAAATACCTGTTTATCAAGGACAGGATGATTTACTTCTTCAGTCTCTTGTGGCTGGTTCTAGTGGCGGAGTCTGTGGATCAACAAACATTTCGTCTGCCGCTAAAAAGGTACTAAACCTATATGTAGAAAATGACTTCAAAGGTGCCGAAGAAGCTCAGAGAAACCTAGATTTCGTGTTTAGAATTTTAAATTCTTATCCTTTCCCCTCTTCATATTATTACCTATTTTATAGGAAACATAAAATTGGTGGGAAAATTCCGCTTCCTATTACGACTATGGAACACATACCCGACTCGTTTGTTACTAATTCCCTAGATTCTTTGATGAGACTTGAAAATAATTCGACTTCAT
>JAJZYV010000029.1 GCA_021797955.1 Thermoplasmata archaeon | reverse complement strand
AAGAATAATTTCATGCGAACACTCCTTGTAACCAGAGATATAAGGGAAGCGATACAGGGAGCAGGTCTAAAGATGCGTCCATACGTGCTTAGGGCATATTTCAGCACAGCCTTGGATATAGCGGAAAGCAAGGGCTTAATATCACACCCCTGGAGGCAGTTCATTATGGGGCATAAGGGCGACATAGAAGCCCGATATTCAACGAACAAGAGGCTACCGCCAGATATGATAGAGGAAATGAGAACATCTTATCAGAAATGCACGAAGTATCTGGAAACCCGTATAAGCGAGGTATCGGAGGATAACGCAAAGCTTTTTCTGGAGCAACAGCTCTTATCAGCAGTAGGGTATAAGCAAGAGGAAATCGAAAAAATAGATTTGGCAAGTATAAGCAACGAGGATTTCCAGCAGTTATTAAGAGATAAGGTGGCAAGTGCGATGACAGAGAACGGAGCTAAGCAGAAGGTCATACCCATAGGCGATATAGAGCAGTATCTAACGCAAGGCTACGAATTTCAAGCGGTAATGCCAGATGGCAAAGCAGTTATGAGGTTGAGGTTTTGAGGAGAGTAATAATTCGTAGCGAAAGCGGGCAGTTCTTCATAGTGGACTCCCGGATACTGAACCATATTGATGAAAGCCCCCGAGAGGCTTGTGAATTCGTGATACCAAACTTTGTGGCACTGAACGATTCCGGCGAATTCGATTTTGTGGTTTGGGATACGGCCGCATCTTCCTAAACAATCCATCTTCTTATGCCCAAAAAAGAGTTCTATGAACATCTGGATAGAGTTGTCTGTACTGTTTCTCAAGTGGAGGCACAGGATATGCAACAGATGCAGGGAGGCTGAAACAAGAGAATATGCAGCTATTGTGCCAGAATTTAATGATATAACAATGGTGGAAAAGAATTCATAGAGCCTCATGGAACCACTGCTATTACACATAGAAATTCAACATCCATGAAACTCCCAGCAAAATAATTCTGTGTGTTGCATTGGGAATGCTTCAAATACTTGCAAGTTTTCCATACTTGACTAATATGATCAGGGAGCTCGGATGGGGAGACATGGATGACATCATCAAGAACTATTACTCATATTATGATGAAATGGAAAATGAGAACCGTGACCTAGGTCTTGTTTTTTACTGGGTGAAGCCAGATTTTCTAAACGAAATAGGATGGTTCAGCAACCTCTACGAAGACGTCATGAGAGGAGATGCAAAATGCCTTGTTGCTGAAGAAGATGGCCACGTTGTTGGGCTTTGCGATGTGCATTCCAAACGCCCCGGATCTGAGGTGGCCCATATTGGAATACTGGGAATTGCGATACTCAAAGGATACAGGGATAGAGGCATAGGAAAGTCTCTGCTCCAGGGAATGATTAAAGCATGCGTGGGGCATTTTGAAATACTCACCCTTGAAGTCTTTTCAATAAACACCAGGGCATATGAACTTTACAAGAAAGCCGGATTCAGGGAGAACGGGAGTCTCGAAAAAGCTCTTAAAAGAAAAGGACGGTACTATGAAGAAATCAAGATGTATATGGACTTGACTGAGGCCTGAGATTCAGATGGAATTGATTCATATCAGTTTATGAAATTTGCTTTCTGCGAAAATTTTAATAGAGCACAACTGTGAACCTTATATATGCCTCTCTTTTGGGAACCGAGAACAATTACCCTGAAAGTGAGGAAATATGATGAGGTCAGGAGTTTCTACAAGGCTGTTCTCTCCCTCAAAGTGGTAGAAGACGAACAGGGAGTTTCTGTGACTTTTGATCCTGGCAATATATTGCTGATACTGGTCAGGGATGATCTTGGAAAGATGCCTTGATAAATACCGATACCAAATACTGGGAAAAGATTGGTGCTATTGGAACCAGTAGAATTATAGAAGCAATAGCACAGACTAGGAAGTCTATGGACCAAGACATACCTGTGAGCCTTGCCTTGAACGGCCTCGAGGGCCAAGTCTATGACCTTAAAGTACGCGAAGGAAAAGTCATCGTATAAAGCAATATATCTAGTGGAGAGACCGTAAGATGAGCGTCGGGAAAAACGAACAAGGCGATGACAAGTTTAGCAGCATTGAAGAGAAGGGAGTAATTTCAGGAGCGGAATATGAGTTTGTTGAAAAATACATGGAAAATGTGCAGCATGAAATAAAGTCAAGGGACTTTAAATGTCCAAACTGTCGTGAATCTCTCTCGGTTCGCGTGACCTCTCTAGAAGATGGGAATAACCCGGATTCCATGAATACCGGGGTATATATTGTAAGGGAGAACACGAAACTTAACTCAAATGTACCAGCAGTCACTTGGAATGGACTCATTCGCACCTTTAGGCATCCAACTCTGGGAGAGTTCAAAGTGGTCAAGGAAGCGAAAGGAACTGCTCATTGGGGTGGTTTTCAAGTCAAGGCAGAGATAAATGAATCCATGGGCATGAAAACAATTCTTATCTCCCTTCCCCAGCTTGATGGAAGAGTAATTGCAACCCTCAGTAGTTCTGCGTGGGAAATATGGGTTACACCTATGGGGGAAGTTCACGTGGTTATACCAGATAAGAGGTCTAAAGATGGATACCCACCTAACTAGTATCTATGGCTTTAAGCAGACAAAAGAGACCGTGGTAAGAAATCTATTTAAGTGAATTTGCGTTAAGAGGTTATGACATTCGATGATGATGTTAAATATTTTCAAGCTAACGAAAAGGCTCTTATGAAAGGATATCCAAACATGTTTATTTTAATCAAAGACGGGAAGGTTCATGGAACTTTTTCGAATTTTCAAGACGCTCATAAAAAAGCTTTAGAGCTTTTTGGTGTAGAGGACGTTTTAATTATTCAAATGGTAGAGCAAAAACCGTTGAACTTTCTTGCCTCGGTGTCATAAATGGGTCTGCTTAGTATCAGCCCAATTGCCTTTCAGACGGCCCCTGACCCGAATAACCCAAAATCTATGAAGATAATGGTTAATCCTGCTGTTGGGGGATCTATTTTAGCTAACAATGGAATAGTGCTCAATATTGCAATTTCACCAGATATGTTAACCGTTTCCACCATGGAGACACTTGGGCAGGTTGCTCCTCAGCCATTTTTGTGTAAGGCTCTAGTTGATACGGGAGCTTCTGGATTGGCAATAGACAAATCAATAGCTGTTGCTCTTGGACTAAAAAGACAAGGCATAGCTAACAATTTTACTGCTAATGGAGCTAAATTATCACCTGTATATTTTGTCTCTCTCAATTTCCCGGGAACAAATCTAAGAAGCTATGACATGTTAAGGGCAACTGAGGTTGACTTAGCCAATCAACCATTTCATTGTCTAATAGGCAGGGAAACCATGGCAAACTGGCATATGCATTACAATGGTCAGACCGGTCAGATCAGTATTTCTGATTAGGGTATCTATCCATTTAATTAATTGATCGACTCCTTACCGATTTCATTTGTTACACTATTCAATTAAAACATTAATCGCACACGGTCTTCTGCATTATATTTGATTAAGTGTATACAATAATTCTAAATGGTTTTGTGTAGCAAAGGTAAATTAATGCGTTCACATGGGAATATGTGAATACATGAAAAATGTGACAATTTCGGATGAACTCTACGAGAACCTGGCATCTATGAAACGGCATGGGAAAGCTTCTCGGATGTAATAAACAGGTTGGTCTACCGAAAGAAGGTAAAAGTGAAAGCATTTTACGGTGGACTTAAAGGAAGCGAGTTCCTTGACAAGTTGGAAAATGAAGTAAGAAAGAAGAGAAAAGAGGCAGTGTTGAGAGAGTTTGAATGATAGTTCTCGATACTTCTTACCTTATCTCCATTGCAAGAGGAGAACCCGGCATTGAAGAAAAAATTGAAGCGCTTGGAGAAGAGGACATATTTCCTAACAAAGATTTCCCACTTTGAAATATTCAGAGCCGGTGTTAGAATGAGTATGAAGGAAAACAACTTCTTCTCAAACCTGTTCAGCACGTATGAAATCCTCTCTTTTGACACAGAATTCTCAAGGAGAGCTTCAATGATTCAGGAAAAGTTGGACAGACTTGGTCAGAAGGTCAATATTATGGATGTTCTCATATCGGGAATATGCGTAGGACATGGAATTTCAAGAGTAGCAACTAAAGACTAAGATTTTCAAACTATTGCTAAAGTGGAATACTTAGAAATAATGGATAGCGCTTGATCTAGACCGCACCTCTGGCAAACCTGATAGCTTGACCTTGCTCCAGTTTTTTTCCGACAACCGTGACGTTTTCAGGATTTTTACTGACCTCGTACACAATGTCGACATCGGTACTGGAGGATTCCATGATAAATGTAATCTGTAAAGATAAATAAAAAACGCACAAACAAATTATTCAGTATTGGCCCTCCGCATTTCGTAATACATTGGATTTCGATATTTGCACTTTGATAATTATGATGGAATGCTTGAAAGACTTGGCGGTGAAACATATCCACTTTTAAACCGCACTAGTCCTTTGTTATCTCTCAGTGGTATTTGGATTCGAATTTCCAAACGACTCGAATCAGTTGTTCTCTTTTCTGTGGGCAGTCAGCAAACAATTCCATCTGGTACGCAACACAATTTCACAACAATTTTTCCATTGCCATAACGTCGACGAAACGACCATCTAATTTTCCCTGATTTTCAAATATCCCTACACACCTGTAACCCATTTTGCGATAGAGACCCTGCCCTGAGAGATTGAATGGGAATGTCATGAGAACAATTTTATGAAAACCGTTGGTCTTTGCAACATGTTCCAGATCAGACAATAATTCGCTTCCGAGTCCCATGCCGCGTAATTCGCGCCTGACATAAACGGAAAGGTCTGCAACGCCGGAGTATGCGCACCTGTGTGAGTAAGGATTCAAAGAAGCCCAGCCTCCAATCTCACCGGGATGAATTTCGGATACCAATACAGCATACCGACTAGATCGGCTTTCAAACCATTGCTTCATATATTCCAAGTCCTTAGTGTCTTCTTCCAAGGTAGCGACACGATCTTGAATTCCTTGATTATAAATTTCTAGAATCGATGCAAAATCACTTTCCTGAGCAGGTCTGATCACGGTCATCATAAAGTGATAAATAGAATCTTATCATAAATTTTTCTTAATTATACTTATGGCCAAAGACGACACTCCTCACTAATCCACGTTTCTCTTCTCTCCTTGAGAAATCGAGGGTTTTTAATAGCGCAAATAAAGCAAAAAGGCACAGTAATAAATTTAGATAATAACTGATTTTTGATGATGGGAAGACCAATAAATTTATTTTTATACTATGATACAAGAGCACAATGTCAACGCTGAGCCATGAACACTCGACTGGAATCGATGCAATATTCCAGTTCACCGGTTCTGGAGTTCAGCTTTTCTCCGGCGCCATTTTTTATATAATTATTGTCAGGTTATTTACCACAACAGCCGTTGGAGCAATTGCATTCTTCCTTGCAGTTGTCGGGCTTTTCAGTATAGTGTTTTCCTTCGGGCTGGGATCGGCTGCCCAGCATTTTATTTCATATCATATAGGAAAGAACGATTTTCATGCTGCAAGGTGGACAATATACAAGATAATCTTCTGGGGATTTGTTTTTGCCATCCTTGGCACGCTTGCACTCGTTTTCCTGAGCACCGACGTTTCAATAATATTCCTGCACAATACGCAGTATTCAGGCCTGGTGCGATTGCTAAGCATAGACCTGCTTGGAAATCTTCTCTTCGGTGTTCTAAATGGATCTCTTCTGGGGCTTCAGAACTTCCGTGTGTCTGCGCTGATAAATTCAGTGATCTGGGGCGTTTACTACTTTGGTGCCATTGGCATGGCCATCTACCTGAGAGACCTGGACGCAATCGTGATCGGGTGGATAATCGGTATCTTTCTGGGAGTTTTTCTTGAATCACTCGTGGTGTTCAAAACAATTAACAGTTACCTTGCCACTCGCAAGTCTGCTGGAACTAGAACGAATGTCATAATGAAATATTCATTTCCAATCCTGCTTTCCAGCATCATCGGTTATGGCGCTGCCTATGCTGACAGGTTCATAGTTACCGGATTGCTGTCCCTTTCGGCTTTAGGCGTATATAATTTTGCCCTGCTGGTAGCTAGCAGCATAGGTTTTCTGGCTGTTCCATTCAACAATATGCTCCTGCCGAAGTTCTCTTACCTCTTTGCCGTTGGGAGGAAGGGTGACATTTCCGAGCACGTGAAGGCATCGTCACTTCTCCTCTCGTCTGTTTACGTACCAGCCGCGCTTGGCATAGCTGCCCTGGCACCTGAGATAATTTTCCTGCTCGGAGGATCCAATTACGCTGGTGGAGCAATACCACTTGCCATTATAATGATCCTCTCGGCAGTATTCGTTTCCCAGAATATATTCACCCAGGCGGTAGCCTCTGTCAGGAAAACTCATCTGTTCATATACGCAAGCATTGCTTCCCTTTCAGCAAATGTTATCCTGTCTATTTTGCTGATCCCGCGTTTTGGTCTTATCGGAGCGGCAGTTGGTTTTTCATCCGTTTACGCCACAAACTTTTCGGTAATGGCCTTTTTTGCAATCCATGAGAAAGTCGCAGGCCTCGACTTAATAGGAATGCTGAAAATCTGGGTCTCCTCTGCAATTATGTTTGCTGTCGTATGGTTTATTTCTGAAGTTTTTACCCGTGTGGTCAGCTATAGCAATTTCTTTATCATAATGTATATAGTTCTCGGCCTTATGGTCTATTCAGCAACAGCCAGGTACATACGGATATTCAGCAGGGAGGATCATGATCTCGTTATCTCCATGTTTCCCGAAAGGTATTCCAAGATAAGGAAGTTAATCACCATAATTATGCTCCATTAATATTGAACTACCTTTGATTTCTGATCTCTGCCTTTTTACAATCTACGCTCTGACCAGAAAAAAAGTCACTAGCACTGAAGGAAAAAAATCTTGTTCCTATACTCTGATCGTCTTTACCGGTTTTATTATAAATTTTAGATGGGCTTCGGCTGAATTTCAAGTCCCTCGATCCCAAGGTTATTCATATTTCAATTGGCAACGGTTAAATAATCTGGCAGATTATACAAAAATGGGCTGGAACAAGCTGACCAGGGCTGAGGAAAGGGTTATTGTTTACAGGGGTACCGAGCCGCCGTTTACGGGTGAGTATGAAGACAATTTCACGAAGGGCACTTATGTTTGCAGAAGGTGCAATTCACCATTGTACAGGTCAGATGATAAATTTGATGCACATTGCGGATGGCCCAGCTTTGATTCCGAGATACCAGGTGCCGTCAAGAAATCCATTGATGCAGATGGAGTCAGGACAGAGATTCTCTGCGCAAACTGTGGTGCACATCTTGGACACGTTTTTTATGGAGAGGGCTTCACAGCAAAGGACACCCGGCACTGCGTAAACTCAATATCAATGAAGTTCATTGAGGAAGGAGAGGAAAGCTAGATGGAGCAAATAGTCCTTGGTGGTGGCTGTTTTTGGTGTACGGAAGCTGTGTTCAGCGAAGTCCGTGGCGTAGAGAAGGTCGAGTCGGGTTATTCCGGCGGTACGGTTCCGAACCCAACGTATGAGGAAGTCTGCACGGGAAGGACTGGACATGCTGAAGTGGTCAAGGTATCTTTTGATCCTTCTGAAATTTCGCTGGCTGACATACTCGAAATCTTCTTCGATGTTCATGACCCCACTTCCCTGAACAGGCAGGGGGAGGATATTGGAACGCAGTACAGGTCAGCAATATTTTATTACAACGACGCACAGAAGGAGACAATAGACAGGGTTGTTCAGGAGATGAGGAGTTCCGGGAAATACAGGAGACCCCTTGTTACTTCTGTGGAAAAATTCCAGGCATTTTATCCCTCTGAGGAATACCATCACAACTACTACAATCGGAACGGAAGTGCCCCGTATTGCAGGGCAGTAATATCCCCCAAGCTGCAGAAATTCAGGCGTTCCTTCGGTGCGCAGCTGCGCCTATCGCAAGAGAAATAAGCGTAGTTAGGAACGCTATTCCGAAAACCATCCTCTTAGTTAATTATCAACCAAAGCATATCTACTCATGGCAGGAAAAAAGATGAACCGAAAGAGAGGCGAAGTTGAATCCGCTGGAATACAGGCATTTATGGAAAAATCCAGGCATGATGGCGGATATCGCATTGATAACACCTATGCAAAGGTATTATCATTCACAAGCAACGAGGTGTTCCTCTGGAATGGCGAAGGCGAAAAACTGGACCTTGTTGGAATTTACTCCTACGACCTGGCAATGGAAAAGAATGAGGCCGGTGAGTTGGTCAAAGCTGAAGTCCATATCGGAAAGAAAGTACCAACTTCAGCGCAAAAACACTGATCCGCGGGTGCAATCAGGAAACAAATTTGTTCCTGAGGGTCCCTAGATTTTCTATCGCGACTTCAACAACGTCACCGTTTTTGATCCATACGCGCCTTTCCGGAGGCATCCCGAGAATCACCCCTTCTGGTGTGCCTGTGGAAATGACGTCACCCGGGCGGAGTGTCATGTACTGCGATAGATAGCTTATAAGATAGTCACACTTGAATATCATGCTGGTTGTGCTCGAATTTTGTCTCACTTCTCCATTAAGTTTGGTCACTATTCTTAGGTTCTGGGGGTCGGCAATCTCATCCGCAGTGGTTATGTACGGCCCGGCAGGAAAGAAACCATCGGAGGTCTTGCCAAGCAGCCACTGCGTTGTCCTGTATTGAAGGTCCCTTGCCGATACGTCATTTCCAACAAAGAATCCAAAAACGAAGTCCCTTGAATCTTCAATGGATACCTTCCTTGCTGTCCTGCCAATCATTATGCCAAGCTCCCCTTCGTAGTCAAGCTGCCTGGCGGAATCTGGCATGACTATATCCTGGTTATGTGCCGCAATGGAGTTGTTGAATTTGCTGAATACTGTGGGATTATCCGGTATCTCCTTTTTTGTCTCCAGGGCATGGTTCCGGTAATTCACGCCTATGCAAAGTATCTTCTCAGGGTTACCCAGTGGGGAAGAGAACATGGCACTGCTCTCTTCAATTGCCTCGTATTCTCCCTTCCCCCTGTCCAACGATGACCGGAGTCTGGAAAGGTATGATGGATCAGCAACCACATCGGCAATGGACGGATGCCTTTTGCTTCCGGGATGTTCTGCCAACTGGTATGCCGGAATAAGGCCCTCCTGTGTGTTTACAGCGCAGATCTCTTCGCCTTTCAGAATAACGTTTGCCATTTGCATGGGTAAGCCATAGTTATGCGGAATAAATTGGTTGTCATTGCTGCGTCTACGTCACGGATCTTACTGCCATTCTCTTCCTGACATATACAAAATAAAAGGTTACGTATGCTGCAGCAACCCCAAGTGCAGTGAAGGATACGAAATCGTATCCTGGGTTGACAAGATCTGATATTATGTCTATCCCGTTGTAGCCAACATAAATAAGGATTGAAAACCTGATGGCAAAACCCGTGAGATTGGCAATGAGATAGTCAAGTGACCGCATCTTAAGCAGCCCGGAGGTTAGAGCCATTGCGGTCTTGACGTAAGGTATGAATGTGAAGATAAATACAGAGAAAATGCCGTGCATGTCGATCCATTTTTCAGCAACAGCCATTTCCCGTTCCTTCACCCCGAAGTATTTCAGCACCCTTAACAGGAGGGGTCGTCCTCCGTACTTGCCTGCAAAGAATTCCATCTGCATAAGAAGCGTCATGGCCAGAACAGAAACGACGAACAGGATGTAGGGATTGAACAGCCCGATGGATGCCAGGTATCCATAGAAGGGTACTATGATGTAATCCGGCAGTGGCGAGAACATTGTGAGTATAAAGAAGCCTGTATAGCCGAGAGCGTAAAAAGGGCCGAACATAATATCCTCGGTGTGCGCTGATATTATATCTGCCGGAAGGAAATGAAATGAGATGTTTGACAGAATCAGTATAGAAAGGGCAATTGCGGTGAGCGATAGAACCATTCCGTAATGCAGGTACTTCCCGTAACTGGCTATTATCGCACTCCTTATTCTCTCCTTCGTGGAACGATGAGCCCTGCCATTCCTATCCTCTTCGCTTAGTGTCGCCATAGCATCTCTGGGAAGAACATAAATCGGTATATTAAGGAAGCACTGCCGCTGAAGAAGAGGATTTAAAATTGTGGCATCCTTCAGTCCATGAAGATCGTTAGATTTCTTGCTCAAAAATGTTAAATATTGCTGTTCGATTTCGCAGCAGAAAGGTGGAATGGCGTTTCCAGTGCTATGCAAAACTGCCGGCCCTGCCGGCTGATGACGCCTGTTGACAAATGTGGTTGACATGCTGTTGCATACGTTGGAAGAAA